>JAITIZ010000555.1 GCA_031279215.1 Planctomycetaceae bacterium | reverse complement strand
CCGATTAAGTTTCACAGTTTATCAAAAAAATTCAAACCGTCAATTAGATGTTTCGTCTTTTTCTGGAGAATTTTCAAAATATTTTAAAAATTTGGTGATATTTCAACAAAATTTCCGTTTTTTTGTTAATTATTCGTATCTATTCAGTAGTCGTTTCAAAGGGTAGAGCGTGCAAAATTGGTCAAAAAAATTGCACCAAAACCTTATTTTCACCTAATTTTTCCGAACAAAATAACCTCAGTAGCCCAATGAACACACACACGCTGTCAAGCCGATAACCGTTACCTTGGGTTACGGTTACACGGCAATAGGGAAAAAATCAAAATAGGCAGTTACGGTGAACTTTGTGGTAAATAAAATAAGCAGTTACATAATTTAACATTACTGATATTTTCCGGCATAAACAGAATTTGGTTCGGCGGATACTGTTTGGGGAACCGAATCATCAACAATTTGTGTCATCAATGGAGAGGAACTGACTGTCCATGTTTCCGGTTCGGCAATACTTGTTGTTACAATACCGGAAGTATCAACTGTTGTTACCGAATGACTCTTGGATTCCAGATTTTGGAATGCAGTTTCGCCGGTTGCCGCAATAGTGGTGAAATAATCAGGCATCGATGTTTCAGCAACCGTCCAATCATTTTCTGTTACCGGTGATGGGGTTGTTGCGGAAGTTTGAAACAGGGTTGCGTTGCCGGAATTATTGATGGAGCCATAATTACCGTTTGGCAGGGTAGTAGAGGGAGTAACAGGAGTGCTCGAAGGGGGAATGGTTCCGGCGGGCAAGGGAACATTCGCAGGAATTGAGTTATTGTTTCCTGACGGATAGGTTGTTGCCGGTAATTGGGGAACATAGGCACTTGGCATTTGACCAAGATACGCTGCCTGATGGGAGAAAGTTGCCGGCGGCGGCGCAGTCTGACGGCTCAATGCAAACGGATTGGAAGGTTGATTGTTTTCACGGCTTTTGCAGCCAAGAAATATACCACTGAAAAATAAAAACAAAATAACACATTGAAAAAATATTTTACTGTATTTCATAACCAATAAACCCAAAATCATTGTTAAACTCGTCGTCCAGTTGAGACTACAAGCGTAATATTATCCCGAAACAGAAACAACCACTCAATATTTACGAAAAAATATTTCTCACTGCCAACTGTAGTGAATATCAACAAATAAGTCCAGATCATTTTTACAAAATTTTACTAAAAGAGTTTAACCCATAAATGATAACTGTGCAGCCTTAAATACAAATTTGGTAAAAAATTATAATTGGATAAAATTGAAGGAATAAGAAATCCGGTAATATTTCAGTGAAATAGTTGTAGGGTGTTTTGAATTAGTTGATAGCGGAGAGTTGATAGTGTTGCCGCATGCGGAATTATTGCCGTTTAGGTAGTAATCCGCTTGCGGCACTTTCCGTTACCAACTTTTTTAGGGTATTTCCGTAAATTGGGTCGTGTAAAGCAAAATCAAGGAACGCTTTATAGTAAGACTCGAAACTTCCAATATCGTACCGATATTCACCGGGCGGAAGCCGAACACCAAGTATTTTTTTATGATCGCGAATCATCAGACTAATCGCATCGGTCAACTGAATACTACCATCGTTCCCCGGTTCGGTACGGCGAAGATAATCAAAAATGTCCGGCGTAAAAATATATCGCGCCGCAACCGCTAAATTACTTGGTGTTTCGTCTGCTATTGGTTTTTCGACAATATCATCAAGTTCAAAAAAATCACCCGACCATTCTTTGGGTTTGGCAATACCATAATGGATAACTTCGTTACGCGGTACTTCGTCAAACGCAATAATTCCTTTAATTTCACTACTATTACGTTCAAAAAGATCAATCATTCGTCTGACAATACCCGAAGATGTGTAACGCCCAAGAATCGTATCACCCAACGCAACAACAAAACGATGTCCGTGAACAAACGGCTCCGCACAAAGTACCGCATGACCAAGACCACTTTGATGACGTTGCCGCGTGTAAAAATATTCCGCTTCTTCCCGTTCAAAAGCTAATTCCGCCAACAAATCTTCCTTACCGTTTAATCTAAGATAACGGATTAACTCGTTGTTAATATCAAAATGATCTTCGATGGCCGTTTTGCCTGGTCCGGTAATAAAAAGAAACCGGTTCAACCGACATTGAATCAATTCTTCAACAACATGTTGGACAACCGGTTTGCCTCCAACCGGTAACATCTCTTTCGGTTGACTTTTGGTCAACGGCAACAACGCCGTCCCACGTCCGGCAACCGGAATTATCGCAAGATCAATCATTTTATTACAAACTCCCGATTATTCTAAAATTGTTGTAACTATTCACGGAAACAATCAAAGATAAACGATGTTTTGCCGAAAAGTTTTCACTTGCGGCCGTCTGCCTTTTAACGTGAACTGTTACAATTTTACACAATTACAGATTTTACACAAACGATCAGCGTTTGAGAATATCATTCGTAAATAAACATTGCGGTTGCTTTTGCCGGTTTGTTTGTAACAACACGCACCCAATAAGCGTCAACAGTTATATTGAGAGTTGCCGTTTGGTTTGGTTCAACCGAAAGATGTTTCCACAATGTCCATGTTCCATCGCCGCAAACATCCAATTCGATACGAAATTCAACCGTTTCTTCAGAATCGTGCGAAAATTCACACCGTTTTTTATCGTAACCGGTCATCAGATAGGGATCGGATGGTATATTGGCGTTGACTTCGCTGTTGTTCCAAACACCGCCGATTCCGCATGGTTTACCGAGTTCCCAGAGATCATCAATCACTCCACACCAAACGGCACATTGACCGTCATCACTTTTAATAATATGCGGATTATTATTGTCGGTTACGGCGTTTGCCGACAAACCACTCAACACTAACATTCCGCGATAGGATGCGTAATCCTTAATTCGATACGGATGTGAAGCGATTGGGCGGATTTTTTGTACACCACCGGAATTTTCGGCGGGAAGTTCATAAAATGTTCCGTGAGCATGGAACAAATCGCGTTCTGTTGAAACTTCACGGCAAAGACGTTCCTTGCCAAGCGGACCCTGTTTATCACGCAATAAATCGCCTTTCGGTAAACGCCAACGTCCTTTTTCATCCACAAGCAATACGGAAGCCTCATCATATTGTAACACGCCGTCAGGAATTTCCGCATGAGATTTTGTCCACGCCAAACCATTGGGATCATCCTGTTTTTTCAATGTTAAATTGCCGTCAAGATCGTAAACGCCAAGTTCATTGTTTTCATTTTGCGCAACAAGCCGGAGTGTTTTGAAGTTACCGCCGCGAGCCAGCATAACACCGCCGTTGACTTTTTCTTCACCCAGTTGCGCAAGTCCGTTAAATTTTTTATCAGGTTCGGCGGTTCGTTTGTCGTCGTTACGGTAATGAAACATTGCGGTCATTCCTGTAACGTCTTTGTCCGTTTTCAATCGAACCCATACGGCATGAACATTGTCATGGAAGGTGAAAATTCCTTCATTACCGCCGGAAAACGAATAAATTTTGTACAGCTTCCAATTACCGTTGCCTTTTTCGTCAATCTCTAATGTTACGGAAACAGGTTCATTTCCGTTATGTTGCAAAAAGAGTTGACGATGTTCATAACCGTTAAAAAGATAGGGTTCGGAATATTCGTTTGCTTTAACATTGTCATGAACCCAACAACCGCCGCGTCCGATTTTTGTTCCGAAATGGTCAAGTTGTTCCGGTTTGAGAAACCAGAGATTGGATTGAGAACGTCCTGGTCCGGCAAGATTACCTTTGACCTTGCGTTTATTCGTAAATTCAGACTTTGCCGAATCGTCGCAACCGCAAACAATCCAATCATTCCATCGGCAAAAATCACCAATCACTTTCAAATAAGTACTTCGCGGTTCGATTCCGGCGGAATTTTCGGGCGTTAATGTTTTTGGAAAACGCCAAAAAGTTCCGTGCATTGTCATCAAGAGTGAATCTGATGTTTCGCCGATATCGCGAATCCTTGGCCATTCCGTATGCCAGCCGTGGGCACCGTCGTAGGTGTGAGATGCTTTCGGCAACCGGTACGATGTCCATTGATTGTTGTGAAGCACCATAAGAATTAACGAACGATAATCCCAGCCGATACTCCAAATCGGATCCGCTGCGGGATTTTCGTTACCGTAAATTCCGCCGGGTCCGGTAACTTCGGTGAATTGGTTACGCCGGACGAGTTGCCAATCGCTGCCGGTTTCGGGATTCCATTCGGCTAAAGCTCCGCTGTCGGTGGCCGGATCAGTTAAAACACGTTTATCCCGATCACCGTTGTTAGCATAAACGATACGTTTTTGTCCGGCGTAAGAACCTTTACCGTGATAGCCGGGCAACTGTGAATTCAAGGTCGAAAGAAATGTTTCGTCGGTGTAACCTTTTTTAATACCATTTCCGTCGCGAATACAACCTTTAACGGCAAGCGTATTAACATCGACTTCGTACAATCCTTCTTCCATTGTTGTGAAATAGACTTTATTGGTCGGATCGGTCAGATGCCGTGTGGTTGCCGTTAAACGACCGGGCATAATTTTGGGCGAAACAACACGAACATTACGTTGTTCGTCAATGAGATATGTTCCGATGATGAGTTGCTTTGATTCCCGATGAATTAAGCGGTTGGCGTGAGTTCCGCCTACGGATTCTGTACGGATAATCTGCCGGAGTTCGGGAGTGATTTCGTACAATTTATCACTGGAACCGTGCGGCAAATGAGGACCGTAAGTAATTGCCCAAAGCCGATCCGCCCAAAAAACAACCGCTCCAGTTCCGCATTCCGCTTCGTCATTGAACATTGCTAAATGCGGATAAATCCCGGAAACCTGTTTCAGCTCCTCCGCAATAGAATACGTACAAAAACAAAAGAATAAAACGACTACAGCTCGAAATAAATATTTCATTTTTAATTGATTGGTTAATTTTGTGGTTTTGTTTCCGTATTAGGAAAATCGGACAGATTAAAATCAGCTTGTTGTTTTTTTCCGGCTTCAATAACATATCGGAAACTACCATTTTTTGCGGAACTTGGAATTTTATAGGGACAAGGATTCGGCGGTTGGTTTTCCGGCGGCGGATTGGGATCATTCCAATTGATAAATACAACATATTCACCGGGAATAACCCCTAATTTTTTACTGTTTATCAATGAAAGTGAAAATTTTCCTTGTTTATTAGTTTTACCCAAAGCGGCTTCTGGTGTCAATGCTGTATCGGTAACAGGTTGCAAAAGAACAACGATGTCTTTCAAACCTTGACCATCCAGTGTTACTGTTCCAGAAACTTCCGTTCTCCGATCTCCGCAACCGGACAAAACAAGAAGAACGAAAATAAAAAATAAAGTAATATTTTTGTACACAGTAAATGTGAAGGATAACAAGGTTTGTAATATTTCAGCGGAATATTTATTTTGAATAATTTATTACATTTATTTTGCTCTTGGGTGTGCTTTTTCGTAGATTTCGAGCAGGTTGGCTGTACTTAAATGGGTATAGATTTGTGTTGTAACAAGGCTTTTGTGTCCCAAAAGTTCCTGAACACTGCGAATATCCGCCCCATTATCCAAAAGATGAGTCGCAAAACTATGCCGAAGTGTATGCGGAGTTGTTCGGGAATCAAGACCCTTGAGTTTCAGATATTTTTCGAGCATTCGCGCAATACTGCGTGTTGACATGCGTCCGGCAAATTTGGTTAGAAAAAGCGGTTGGTCACCAGGGTGAAGTTTTTGGTTCCGCCTGGCAGATCTTGAAGGTTTCGGAGATGGTCGGCGGCGACCCAACGCATCAACATTACCCGCCAGAATCTCTTTGCGGTAACGGAACCATTTTTTAATTGCGTTCACCGCATAAGAACCAAGAAGTGCAAAACGCTCTTTTCGACCCTTTCCACGAACTCGAACCAACCCCTCCGTAAGACTCAAATCACCCAAATTCATCGTAACCAACTCCCCAACACGAACCCCAGCAGAATACATCGTTTCAAGAATTGCCCGATCCCGAACACCAAATGGGTCCAACTTCGGCGGAGCAATCAATAATTGTCCAATTTCCTTGGTCGAAAGAAAATAAGGCAGTTTACGATGTCCGCGCGGATTTCGTAACGGTTTTGCCGGATTTTCCGTAACCCAACCGTCCCGCATCCCAAGTTTGAAAAAACTCCGAAGAGACGCCAACCGACGCGCAACACTCGCTTTGGCATAACCCGCCTCATGCATCGCCACAACATAACCGCGAAGTTGAAGTGTTGTAATCTCAGACGGATGCGGTATTCGCTCATTAAATAAATCATAAAGATATTCCATCAACGCATCAAAGTCTTCATGGTAACTCTTCAATGTCAATTCCGAAACATTCCGCTCCACCCGTAAATATTGCAAAAATTGCTCTATCGATTGTTGCATGGGAATAAAAGATTTGTAGGGTTGAAGTTTGTGAATAACAGAAATACCAATATATTCATCACACTCGACAATTCGGTTTTCGGTAGGATAAACAGATTTTAATAGGAAAAATCGACTTTGACAGGAAAATCGGTTTTCACAGGAAAACCGGTGGTTTCCACAGGAAAATCGATTTTGACGGGATAAATCAATCTTGATAGGATAAACAGTATCCTGCAATAATCATGTCTTTTAATAGGAACCCGGGCGTTTCGCCCGCAATCATGGTAATTCCGTGCCGGCGTGACGCCTGCGTTCCTAAAGTAACCAATTTATGACAGGATAAAATATATTACGTATATTCAGTAGCGATTTTATTTTTCCTTCTTAACCCCGCTAGGGGTGTGAAGTATAGTTACGAAAAAATTTACAAATTACCGAATTAAAAAAGACCGGTTTATTACGGGATACAGTATGGACTTAACCAATAAAACACGGGATGAACTCCGCCGTTAACTACAAGGACACAAAAATTTTGTTCTTATAAAACCGGATTTTAAAGTGCATTGAATATATTATCGTCAATTGTTGCGGTACAAACTACAAATCCTAAATCACAATTTAAAGTTAAATGTTTCATTGACGAACAACCACGCACGTTTGGCAAGCGTTTGCGGTTCGACGTGAACCTTCGCAATTCCGGTCATACCAACCTTAATCGATAAATCAGGATTATCCAGCAACATGCGAACACGATAAGAAGCACTGTTGGGTTTTTCGGCTCCATCCCGTTGGGTTGTTGTCGGAACTTCCCCGCCGGCTCGGGTTGCAAGTTGAACATCCAATGACGCAACCGCCTGCTTTTCAATTTCATGGATTTTTCCTTCAAAAGTTTTATCAGGAAATTCATGTAACTTCAATTTAACACGTTGACCTTGTTTCAAAAAACCGGTTTTGGACTGATTGACCACCAACACCGCTTCCAAGTATTTAGGATCGCCAATACTACAAAAAATAGTTCCCGGTTCAAAGGTTGCTTCAAGATTCATTGCCTCCATCGGTGAACCCCACCATGTTGGTAATTGGTCATCCTGCGGTGCCTGATACGGTTTCCACGGAGGAGAAACAACAACCCCGTCACGCGGAGCACGAAGTGTAAGGTAATTGAGATCACGTAACAAATTTTGATGAATCTCCCGCGCCGCAATCAACGACTGCTGAACCGGAGCAATTTGTAACGCCGCCTCGCCTCGGTAAATCCGAAGATGTTCTAATTTCTCAATCTCCTGCTCTAATTCTTTACATTTCCCTTCGGATTCAACAATTTCAAAAAGCAGGTTTCGGTTTTCGAGAAGCCCCAACACCTCGCCTTCACTTACAAATTGACCCGACACTACGTTAATCTGTTTGAGTTGACAACCGCCCTTGATGTCGGGAATATAAACCTGACGCGAATTAGACACCCGAAGTTCCGTAATCGTCGGCGCAATCACCGTGTAAGGCAACGGACACAATACCAGAAAACTAAGTATTCCAATCAATAACAACAACGAAAGATAAAATCGTACTTTTTTCACTTTGTAAATCCTCCCGGGAACCCAGAAAAATTTGGCAACTTTGTACAACGGCATCACAAATAAACTAAATAACGACATAACCGCAATCATTTGTCCAATCACTTGGAGACCGTAAGGCTGAAATACTTTGTAAATGAAAAACAAAATAGAAGCCATTACAACCCAACGGTAAAAAAATGCCGCTACTGAATAAAAAGCAAACAAAATCTGATTTTTCTGCGGTAAAAACGGGTCTTCCTGTTGTTCCATACCGAGAAACCATTGGGAACATTTCCGTGTCAGAATTTTGGTGGCTTTCTGCCGCAGATTGGGAATTTCGAGCCAGTCCGCCAAAATGTAATAACCGTCGTACCGAAGCAAGGGGTTGCTGTTAAACAACACCGTACTCACCGACGAAACAAACATAATATTCAACGCAAGATAATTCAGAAGTCCCTCTTCCGAAAACCACCACAAAAACGTACAAATTGACGCCAACACACATTCAACATACATTCCCGCAGCCGCAATCGCAATACGATGCCATTTATTCGGCAAAAGCCATGAATCGGAAACATTAACATACAAACAAGGGGTCAACACAAGAATCATCACCCCCATTTCATGACATTCGCCCTTAAAATATTTGGCAGTAAGACCATGCCCAAATTCGTGTAACACTTTTGTTCCTGCTAATGTGATACTTAGAAAAATCAGATTGACCGGATTGAAAAAAGCATAAAATTCCGGCAACTTGGAACGAAACGTATCAAAATTGACTAAAACCAACGATGCCGCCGAAAGACCTAACAATAGGCAGCCTATTACCATGACCGGATGAAAACACCACCGCACAAACGGCAGCAAAAATGTCAGAAGACGATCAGGATCAAATCCTTTGAATTTAATTGCTAAAATGTTGGTGAATTTCTGAAAGAGTTCTTGTCGAAAGCGTTTCTTTTTCCGTTTGAGGAGTTCGGGACCTTGGTTGGGGGTTGCGGCGATGATGAGACCGCTTTGGTGAAGTTGCCCCAAAAAATGTTGGAGTTCTTCGAGTGATATTTTTTGCGGCGGAAATTCCTCTTCAAATTTCTCTTTAATGTCGTCAAGACTATGGCCGCCGTCAAACATACGCAAAATCGCATATTCTTCCTCTTGAAAACGAAAATAACGTGAACCAATCGGTTCCTTGATAATCCAATAAGATCGACCGAGATATTGTTGTCGTTTTGCGGTCAAGTCGGAACGTACTCGAATCGGCAACTTCCTTGCCGAACTGGAAACAAGACTGTCATGTAAAGAAACCATTCTTGTAATATAAATATAATATTTCTCATTAATATTTCATCGAAAATCCGCAAATTATTGTCCGTAAATTAACACAGATTTTAGCCCGCAGATCACATAGATAATATATACGATCAACTCTCTACGATCAACTCTCCGCTAAAAATGAAACAATACTCCGCTTACTGTCCTTCCATTAGCAGTTGTAACAATTTGGTAGGGTATTATCAAGAAATATTTACAGGATAGCGATCATACATAAGGGAACTTCTAAAAACTCAAAATTTACCGAGAGTTAACGGCGCGGGCTTGCCCCGCACTGTTGAATTTTAGTCACAAAGTGCGGGGTAAACCCTGCCGTTAACTTGGTTATTCGAAGTTCCCATAAGTTAGGTAATCTATCAGCGGAATTTTTATTTTGTGATGAACTGTTACAAGAAAAAGGCACCGATAAGCCGATGGCGATAACGTTCATTGATTTGTTCCCGCCAAGTTTTTGCTTTGGTAACGAGTTCTTCCAACTCATAATCGTAGAACAACCGTACCAGTTCGAGGGCATCTTCCTGTAAAACAACAATCTCGAAACGATAGTCCATCGGAATAAAACCAAACAAACGATGTCCGTGTTTAATATGTAAAGAGAGTGTCCAAGAGTTGAAATCCTGCAGCGGCGTACCGTAAAGAATTGTGGGGGTAACATCAATCCATGGACTTACACTAAGAGTTGCTGTTTTATTTTTGGACTTATTTTCAAAACAGAGTTGCGGGGAACAAAATTTCTGTGATTTTTCTCGTGGAAACGGAGAAAAACGGGCAATCGCAACTTCTTCGGCAACATCACGAATACATTTTTGAGCCCAACGATCTCCCCAAAGTTTTTCTATTTCATTTCGGCTTATTTCACCAATTTCGTAAGTTAGATAATCTGGACTTTGTATCCAGGCGTTCCTTTTTGTGAGATTATTCATTTTATCCTCCATGTTTTACCGCATTCATACGACAGACACTTGCGGTTTCAATAAAAGCCGGAACTCTTTATAAAGACTCTTTTACCGGCTATCCCAACCGTGAGATTAAAACTGATATGGTCAATTTTTCCGATTTTGCGACATCAAAAATAAAAAATGAAAAAATAAATATGTTGTTGAGATACTGGTTTTCTTGTCGTGCTAAATGGAGTTCTCCAATTGTTCATTGGAGAGTTCCATTGGGCGATATTGAAAGTTTTTTTGTTGATTTGTAATGATTCCGTAGGTTTTTTATTTGTAAACCAAGGTATTGAATTTTGCTGTTATTCACGGATAATTGCACAATTGTTTGTATATTTTGATCAATCAGAAACTAATAATATTTTATTAAATATGCTGTTACCGCGGGAAATATTACAAAAAACATTGGATTATGGTGTTGCCAAGAGTTTGAAATCATTGGGTTCGCTTTTTATTCTTGGTATTTTAGCGGGAGTTTATATTGCGTTTGCTTCGGAAGGTTCCAATATGGCGGCATTTAATTTGCTTGCACATCCTTCGACCTTCGGATTAGGTAAATGTCTTGCAGGCGCAATATTTCCTGGCGGGCTAATGCTTGTTGTTCTTGCGGGCGGTGAACTTTTTACTGGTAATACTATGATGTTGTTACCGTTTGCTGCCGGAAAAATCAAACTAACAGCATTGATTCGAAATTGGGGAATTGTTTATTTGGGTAATTTTATTGGTTCGTTATTTATTGCGGTTCTTATTGTTTATTCTGGTCAACTGAACAGCGGGAACTATTTACTGGGCGGAATCACTATCAAAATTGCGGCAGCAAAGTGTCATCTTACATTTATTGAAGCGTTTTCACTTGGAATTCTTTGTAACTGGTTGGTGTGCCTTGCGGTTTGGATGGCAACCGGTGCGGAAAACGCGATTGGTAAAATTTTTGCAATTTTCTTTCCGATTTGGTTATTTATTACGTCAGGTTTTGAACATTCGGTTGCGAACATGTATTATATTTCTGCCGGATTGCTTGCGAAATCCAATTCCAATTGGCTCAATTCCATAACACTTAATCCTGAACTATTGGATTCGCTTACATGGACGAATTTTTTCTTTTCTAATCTGTTACCGGTTTCGCTGGGTAATATTATTGGCGGCGGAATTTTTGTTGCGATGGCTTACGGTTTTGCTTATAAAAAGGAATTAACCGCTCACTCGGATAAACAAAATACCGAAAATTCAAACTAATTTGCGAAAATCTGCGTAATTTGCGGACGAGGTGAATGATATATGGAGCTATTCGAGCAAGTCATAAAATAGACAGTTACAATACACTTTGAGTATTCTTATCGGGACGGAAGAATATATCAATCAATGATCTGGGCAATGTTAGTTACCTCCCAATAGGCGATCATTCCTGAATGAGCGGATTACCGGTAATAATCAATGTTGTTACTGATTTCCTATTACGAATAGTTTTTAGCATTTCGTTATCCAGTTGACATTCTGACAGGTTCAATATTTCCGGTGTTTCGAGAGCGGCAATGATTTCCACAAGCTCCTGAGACAACACCGTGCCGGTAAGATTAAGCGATTTCAATTCCCTGAAATGTTTCAATGCGGCAGCACCTTCCGGTGTTAGTAACGATTTTTCAAGCGATAACGTTTCCAACTTTGGACGTTTGGATTCCTCTGCGGCAAGGATTGCCAAAAATTCTCCGGTAATCATCATTCCATTGACCGATAATCGTTTCAGCCGATGAAAATTCTTTAATGTTTCTAAATGTACATCAAACAGCGTAGAAATTCTTGCTAAAATGAGTGAAGTGAGTTTTTCCGTAACCTTCGGATTGACGGTCAATTCGGCAAAACCTTCCGGCGAAATCATGGCGTCTTCCACGGTTAATCCGGTGAGTGCCGGCAATTGCAACACCGTTTCCAGCACAGAATCATCAATAGAAAAACCGGCAACTTTCAAATCCGTTAATTGAGTCATTCGTTTGAGTAACGAATAATCCTCCGGTAATAACCGGCTGCATTGCCGTAAATCAAGAGCGGTAATTCTTTTTGATTCAACAATTTTTTCCAACCCTGACCGTGTTAAATTCATTCGGATAAACGCTGCCAAACGTAGTTTCGGTAATGAAATTATTGATTCTACGCCGTGATCGGTAATATTGTTGCAACTACGTAAGGTGAGACGTTTTAATTGTGAGAGTTTGGGCAGAATTGCGTCGAGGTCTTCGTTACGCATGGGAATATCTTGTAAATAGAGTTCTTCTAAATCGGTTTGTTTCGCGATTTGCCGTAATGTTTCCGCCGTAACCGATCCGCTCGCAACACGTAACTTTTTGAGTTTGGGAAGTTGCAGCGATATTCGCAGCACCTCATCCGAAACCGAGGAACGCCCTTTGGCTAAATCCACACTAATAATCGTACCGTTTGAATCCCGACCAACTTCACCTGACACGGTTTCAATTTGTTGAACAATGACAGCAACTTCCGGCGTTTGCGCAACATAATCTTGTTGTGGTAACGTTTTCGAAACGGGAGAAGCCGGAGACGTGGTCAACACATTGACTGTTGGAGTATCGGGAAAAGTTTTTTCCTGATGACCGGTACAACCATTCATAACAACAGCAATAATCAGTAAAAGAAAAGGGAATCTGAATTTTCGCATAAAGAACGGTGTATCAATAAAATTTTGTAATCGATCAGCGGAATTTTTGTTTTTCAATCTTAACCCCGCTAGAAAGGAGTAATGTAGTTAATAGTTAATAGTTAATAGTTAATAGTACCGCAAGCGGATCACTACCCAAACGGTAATAATCTCTGCTTGCGACACTATTAACTATTAACTATTAACTATTAACTATTAACTATTAACTACAATGTCCATGGTTCACGCAAAGCGCGGGAAAGCATTTTTGATTGTTCTGGAGTTGGGTCGATCAGTTTCATGTTGATCGGATTCCATTTGACTGTTGATTTTGTACGAACAGCAATATCGCACAGATGACTGATATTATCGCTACGCACAGCGTCTTTCAGAGTCGAAGCGGGTTCCTTCCGTGTTTTAACGCCGTTGATGAAATCGGCATAATGATTCCGTTCTACTTTGAGAATTGGTGCGGCATCGTCAATTGGAGTTTTCAAGAGTTCGGGATTGCTGGCGGAAGTTCCGTTACGCCGCACTTCAATCCAACCGTTTTCACCAATAAACCGTGTCCGGTCACTACCTGGTTTGAAAATGAGATTGACTTCACCGAGTTTAATTTTCATATCCCAATTATAAACGGTGTCATATAATCCTTCGGTCGGAATCGTTCCGGTTCCTTCGACAACAATCGTTCCGCTGAGATCGGCATCGCTTCCCCACACCATAATATCCAACGGATGCGCTCCCCAACCTCCAAGATAACCAATTGATTGATCATAAATAAAATAGGTTCCATTGGGTTTGCAACGATCAGGAGTGTACGGTTTTTTCGGTGCGGGACCGAGCCACATTTCGTAACAATCTTCGCCAAGATCAGGAGGAATTGGAACTTCTGTTGTGGAACCGCCGGCTAGACCGTTTGGGGCGTCCACTTCAATAGTGTGAATGTTACCGATAATTCCCTTGCGTACCAAAGTACACCCGCGCCAGCAGTTTTCTTGACCTCGCTGTTGTGTGCCGTACTGAAAAACCTGATTGTTTTCGGCAAACACTTTTTGGCACAACAAATTTTGCTCAATAGACAAACCAAGTGGTTTTTCCACATAAACACTTTTTTTCGACCGTGCCGCCATGTTGGCGATGGGAACATGCCAGTGATCCGGTGTTGCGATCACGACACAATCAATATCATCGCGGGCAAGTAAATCACGAAAATCGTGATAGGCTTTTCCTTTACAGACGGCTGCATGACCATCACGGCGGCTTTTGAAACAGTCCGCAACCGCAACACTTTGAGCCTCTTTAACTCGTTGAATCGAACGGAAAAGATGTCCGCCCTGATTCCCAACTCCGATATGACCAACGGTAACACGTTCACTCGGAGGAGTTTTTTCGTCATTGCCGAACACAGAATTCGGTACAATCATTGGTACGGTCATCGCCGTTGTTGCTGCTCCGGCGGTAACTCTCATAAAATCACGCCGTGAAAATTGTTCGTGTTTTGTCATTGTTTCTCCATAAGATTAAAGGGGAATTAAATTATTCACTGTCAACCCGCAATAGGTCGAATACGGTCTTTCCTAGTAACTGTCTATTTTATTAACGACCACATAATTTCAATCGTCCGCAGATGACGCAGATTTTCGCAGATTATCTTAAAAAGTTTTTTGAAAATAATTTTCTCTATTTTTTGTCTATTCTTCCTTTGTTTGTTTGCTTGTTTCGTTATTTCGTACTCTCAAAAAAGAATCCTTGAAAATCCACGAATATCAAATATCTGCGAAAATCTGTGGGCTAAAATCTGCGCAAATCTGCGCAAATCTGCGGACAAAAATAGACAATTACCTTTCCTGAAAATTTGTTTTCGAGTCTGGTCATTCCAAAAAATAAAAACCGGTAACTGAATTTTCAAGATAGGAAGGTCAATAATATCACAGATTATCATTCCTGTCGTTTAAAATTCTACAGGTATAAAATTTTATACAAACTTCACAATAACCGTTTCGTTATCAATCAAATTCAGAGAGTTCGATTTCTTTGCGGATCATATCGAGCGTTTTTTGTTATGACACGCTGCCGGTTCCAAACCCGATTAAGGGAAACGTGATTGAATGATAATTTGTAATATTTTAGTGAAATTTCCTTAATCTATGGTAATCTATACTCATTGTACTTTAAAATTCGGTTTTATAAGAACAGAATTTTTGAGTCTTTTATTTAAAATCCAGCCAATTCTGTTTATCATGTCAAAAAACGAAAACCGAATTGTCAAGTGTGACGAGTGTAACAATATCGGAATCCGCATTTTTCAAAAGTGAAATGATTGATTCCTTGTCAAATCTGTCAACAGGAGATTGAAAGAATATCACACTGCCCAAACATCACAGAGTATAAACTCAATAATCGGTGAAGGGGTTCAACATAGACCGTTATCTGAATAGTTGTGTTTATTTTGTTGTATTTTTGAGAATGAACTCAACAATCGGTGTTGGGTCTTTAAGGCTATGAGGATGATGACCAATTCCCTGTTTTAAAATCACTTCGATTGGAGCGTTCATGTTTCTGTAGCGTTCAGCAAGAATTGCGGTATTTTCCTCATAAGGCACAACATCATCACTATCACCACAGACACTCAGAATGGGTACTTTTTGTTCCGCCAATAGTTTCAGGGAATCCACCGGATTACCATTAAATTTCAGAGCTTCCTCTTCAGTGAGGTTATAGAGTTTCAACACTTGTTGCCAATCACCGGAACTTCCCTTCCCTTTGCCCTTCCCTCCGGGCCAACTCTTAAAATCACAAACCGGAGCATCAATATATAAACACGAAACCTTGACCGGATTGGCAATTGCCCAACGAAGTGAACAAAAACCGCCGCGACTCATTCCAAGCAAAACAGGTTTTTTAGAAAAACCATATTGTTCTGTGAGAAAATTGTAAAATTCGTCACGTTCTTTGAGATGTTGGGGAGAGCCAAGCAAATCGCTGCAACTTATAAACGCTGCGTAATAACCTTTGTTCAAAAGTGCTATTTCTGTTTGCGGTTCGTGTCCCCAAAAAACCGCACGCCATACCCAAGGTTTGCCCTCCAATGCATGCTTGGGAATAACAACACGGCATGCCTGCTGTCCAACCTCAAATTCGTAACTTTCAAACCCATTCCAATCTCCTTTTTTACCGGGAAATTCCTCCGCAAAAACAAAGAAAGAAAAACCGTAAAATAATACGAAATTCAAAATAACAAAATCCCTGATAATACTCAATACGTGTTTCATTTTTTTCCTTTCATACACAAATTAATGTTAAGGGTTTAGCAATTATTCAGTGGTGTATTATCGGGAAATGGGAAATATTTACAAGGTAGGCGGCCACGAGTAAAACCTTTCGATAAAACATTGCCTGCTTTTGTAATTATTTACCTTTTTAGGTGATACCAATAAAAATACCATCTGAAATCTTACAAAATTAATGACACATATCATAACCATTTTTTCTTCAAATTAAAATACACTCAATCTCATTAAAAATTTTTTGTAATATATCAGCGTATTTTTTATTTCTATGTCTTGTTTTTTTTATATAATTTTTTATAAATTAGGGTTACAAGTTGTTTTTGGAAAATTCGTTATCAAATTTGATTCAAGGTACGAATCTTGAAAATAGATTACCCAATAACAATAAACATAACGTGAACAATAAATATAATGTATTGCAACAATCTTACAGAAAAGGAGTTACAGATGTTTAAATACATTCTTGGACTTGATATTGGTGTTCAATCTATTGGTTGGGCGATTGTTCGGATCGATGATGAAGATCAACCTATTGCGATTGAACGGTTCGGGGTTCGGTGTTTTGATAGTGGAACCGGTACAGAATCCGAAATCGAACAAGGTAAAGATGAATCCCGAAACCTCAAACGACGCACCGCTCGACTCATTCGACGAAATCAATGGAGACGAAAAAGACGAACCCTTAAACTATTCAATATCCTTCGAAATAACGCCCTCTTGCCAATAGGAAACGGAATCGGTGATACTCCTCAACAACGTCAGGAACTTATTAATACTTTGGATAAGCAACTCGTTAACGATTTTTCATTTCTCAATAACCGAATCACCGCTCATCTGTTGCCGTATAAACTTCGTGCATTGGCTCTCGATCAGGAACTGCCGCCGTTTGCTCTTGGCCGCGTATTGCTCCATCTTTCACAACGCCGCGGCTTTTTAAGTAACAAAAAGACTCAAAATAAAAATGAAGACGAAGGACTAATCAAAAAAGATATTTCACAACTTCGACTCGATATCAAAGAAAAAGGGTTCCGAACTCTTGGTGAATATTTCGCATCGCTCGACCCCGAAGAAAAACGAATCCGTCAACGTTGGACCGGTCGGCAAATGTTCATCGACGAATTTGACGCTATTTGGAATAAACAAGCCGAAACAAATCAAAATTTGACCAAAGAGTTACGCAAGAAAATTTACGATACATTATTTTTTCAACGTCCGCTCAAATCACAAAAAAACCTTATTGGAAAATGTGAACTCGAACCCAACTTACGACGTGCTTCGTTAGCTTCGGTTGAAGCTCAACAATTTCGATATTGGCAAAAAATTCTTGATCTCCAAGTTCAAGAACCGGACGGATTCTTCCGAGACTTATCACGCGAAGAACAGGACACACTCGCCGAAGTGTTGGAGCATACGGAAAAACTGACTTTCAGTGCAATGCGTAAATTATTGGGTTTGACCAAACCCAAAGGAGCCTATAAATTCAATCTTGAAACAGATGGAGTTAAAGATATTCGCGGTAACTCAACTTCCGCAAGAATTGGTGAAATTCTCAAAGAACGATGGTTCAACGTTACTGAAACGAATATTTCCCAACCCGCCGATCACTGGGGAGTGTTGCTGGAAGATAAAGATGAAAAAGAAACAAAAAACAAAAAATCGTTGCAAAAATATTCCGCTGCCGGTTCCGTTCCGCCGAAAAAAGAATCCATTTTGTCAGAAGAGGAAAAGGACACATTGATTGACGAAATTTTGCAATTTGAACACGAAGACGCATTGGCACGAAGACTCGAAAAAAGATTTCAATTTGATTCCAACACTGCAAGTCAACTCGCCGCCTTACGTTTAGAAGACGATTATGCAAAACTCTCCAAAACCGCAATCAAAAAACTTCTTGCCAAGATGATCAACAAACGAATCCGTTATGTAACCGCCAAAAAAGAAATTTATGGAAAAGAGGACAACGAGAACAACGCAAATACAACACCGGTAGATTTCCTTCCACAAGTTCTGAGAGACCCCAATAATTTTGAGATACCGTTTTTCAAAGACGATTTACGAAATCCGATTGTCATTAGAACATTAACCGAAGTTCGTAAGGTTGTCAATGCAATAATACGCCGTTACAATAAACCGCAACTTATTCGGATTGAACTTGCTCGCGATATGAAAAAAGGACGGAAAGAACGCGAAGATATAAATAGAAAAAAACGTGATAACGAAGCAAAAAATGAAATGGCCCGCAAAAAAATTCTTGAAGAAACTGGAAACAAAGAACCGAAATCGTTTGAAATTCTAAAGATTCGGCTTGCAGAAGAATGTAATTGGGAATGTCCTTACACCGGTAAAACAATTACAGTAGCAAATTTACTTAGTTCGACCCCGCAGTTTGATATTGAACACACATTGCCGTTTAGTCGATCTTTGGATAATTCGTTTCCCAACAAGTCGCTTTGTGATATTTATGAAAATCGGCATGTCAAAAAAAATCGAACACCATTTGAGGCTTACGGACATGATCCGCAACGTTGGCATGAAATTTTGACTCGTGTTTCAAAATTTCGCGGAGGATATGCCGCAATCAAGTTACTGCGTTTCAAGATGGAAACAATTCCTGAAGATTTTACTCATCGAATGTTGAATGATACGCGATATATTTCGCGTTTGTCTGGAGAATACGTTGGTTTACTTTATGGAGGAAAAACCGACTCAAACAGTGATTTACGAGTTCAGGTTTCGAGCGGGGGTATGACGGCTTATTTGCGTGACGAATGGAAACTAAACGCAATTTTAGCTGACGGCGGTGATAAAAAAAATCGTAACAATCATTGTCATCATGCTATTGATGCGGTAGTAATTGCGTTGAATAATATGGGAACAGTTCAAAAGTTGTCGAAAGCGGCAGAGCAAGCTTCAGATATGGGAACGCATCGACTATTTGTCAAAGACGGAATTAAACCGCCCATGCCGGATTTTGTTCAAAAAGTTCATGATGCAGTGAACAAAATCAATATTTCGTATCGAGTTAACCGTAAGGTGAGCGGTGGTTTTCACGATGAAACAAATTACAGTCCGCCGCAAATTTTTACGGATGAACATGGTAAATCTGTTGAGTTTCGACATATCCGTAAACCGTTACAAAGTATGTCGAAGAATGAAATTAACAATATAGTTGATCCAGTGATTCGACGGCTTGTTCAGGAAAAATTGGAACGTCTCGGCGGTGATCCCAAAAAATTTACAGAGAATGAATTACCGTACATTACAACCAAGACGGGACGTATTATCCCAATCCGCAAAGCAAGATTCCGCAAAAACATCGGTATCCTGACACTCGCTCCAAACACGGTAAAAGAACGACATGTTGCGTCGGGGAATAATCATCATATTGAGATTTTCGAGGTACTTGATGAGAATGGCAATGTAAAAAAATTAGACTGGAAATGTGTTAATTTATTTGAATCGATACAACGGGTACGAGCAAAACAACCGGTTATTGCTTCCTCAAATCATTATGGAGATGGAACACCGACGCGTTTGAAGTTTTCGCTTGCAAAATGCGAATATGTTCAGGCAACTCCGCCGGGCGAACCGATGGTGTTACTGCGGGTATGCAAAATTTCTGAAAGCGATGTGTCATTGTGTTTACATTCTGATGCCCGACAAGAGGCTTTGCGAAAGGAAAAGAAACCGGGAGAAACACAAAATGATTTTTCAAAATATCGTATTACCAGTATCAAAAAACTGGAACAATACAAATTGTGTAAAGTAACAGTTGACCTTTTGGGCAATATTCACCCTGCAAACGATTGAAGAGTAATTTGACAGAAGTTATAAAAATGAAAGCTAAAATTTTGGTATTACAAAACGAAGGAAGCAAGAATACATGTTATTTAGTAAATTTATCTACGGCAGATGACTATAATATTGTTGCTGAAATTTTAAAAAACCAATCTCATGCGGAATTTATAGAAAAGCTTGGAGCAATATGGGCTTATGGAGAAAAATGTGAATATCAAGGAAAATTTTTTATTTTAGGTATTGAAGATGATATTGATTGTTACTTTGCGATAACAGACAAAAATTCTCATGATGAAGCTGAAACATAACTAGTGCATTTAGTTGAGTCGGTAGTCAAGAAAATATAATGGTACTCACTGAAAAAAAGAAATATTCAGTAGTATGTTTATCCCTGTCCTTTCTAAATTTTTTATTTTTTTGTATCATGAATTTTCAGTTTTTTTATGTTACGGTATCGTTTAGCCTGTCATAATTTTCATTTGAATATATTGAAAATTACGGTTATGGTCAATTTTTTATAACTATTCAGTGGTGATTGATGAAAAGCCGTTTACTTTTATTTATTGGAGTGAACGATGATTTTAATTGACGGTTGTACTTATTCCGGTATGAAAAACGGTGTTACTGGAATTTTTGGAATTTCTGTTCGTACATTATCGGAGTAAAGCCCCATCGACTCCATCGGCAACGGCTTAATTCCAAGAAAATCGTACAACAGTGAATCCGCCGGAATAGTAAGTCGGCAACGGATTGCTCGTGCATCAGCAGGAACACGTTTTTTGTCCGCTTGCTGAAATCCGTTCGTCTCAACAAACAAATCCGGTAACCATGGCAACATAATATTTTCCAGTAACACATTTCGGCGGTTATTTCGTGCAAAACTGCTGCATCCGATAGCGGCATTGCGTAAAATAAAATTTCGGTCAGCATTTTGTTTTAGTTCGGCATAATCGGAGTATTTAGAACGATAAATTTCATTGTCCGGGTCGAATCCGTTTGCTTTGGAGCGGGTACCGAAATTTTTATCGAGATTTTCAAGCCAGCGTTTTTCACCCCAAGGGCTGAAACTAAGTGCATATTTACAGTCGATCATCAGATTATTGTCAACAATATTATCCTTGCCGCCGTGAATCTGAATACCGCCGAAATGACCGCCGCTTGACCGGAGAAAAACATTTCCGTACATCAATACACTGCTGATCATATCATCCAACCGGATTCCTGATTGCCCCGCAACATCACGACCACTACCGATATGATGCCAATAATTGTACCGAATCACAATTCCTCGCATAAACGGATTACCCCAAAGATCAATTCCTGATTGATCATCCGATTCATAAACAACACTGTGAACCTCGTTAAATTCAATAACCTGCTCCATTCCTTCACACCGAATAGCATGAGCGGGTGAATCACAAAATAAATTATGAGCGATTCGGTTGGCAACACCATCAATAAGAACCGCCGGAGCATAAGCCCGATCAATACGGCTAAAATCATGGACAACACAGTTTTCAATAAAACAACCGCCGGGAGTTAACGTTTTAATATTTCCGCCTTTCAAATGAATTCCGCCGCCGCCCAGAGTCCCGAAATCACAACTTAGGATACCATGTTGCCGTCCTTCGATTCCAAGTCCCCAATTCCCGAAACGATAAAACCCGCAACCTACAAACCGGACCGCTTCACCACCGGTAACAAACCCCGCTGTTCCTGAACCTTCCTCAAACGTTAATCCATAAAATGCGGTAAAGGAAACGTCTTTAACGTTCAGAAATTCTTTGGGAAACGCAGAAAGCCGAACCTTAACCGTGTTTAAATCAATTCCTTCCGGCGGATAAAAATAAAGTTTGGCGTTTGTCCGGTCAAGATACCATTCACCCGGCAAGTCAATTTCTTCCAGAAGATTGAATACGTAATAAGGCATATTTTCACGGTATCCGTAAGGATTATTCGTTGCAAGAATAATTTGTTTTGTTTCCGTATCAATTTTTTCAACACGGCAGCTGGTGATTCCCCAAAGATGTCCCCAATAACCAAAAACCATAGCGTCAACAGCTTTCGTCCAGCGTTCATGGTGCGGATCGGAATATTCGAAAATACCCGGTTTTCCCGATTCCGGTGTGTTGAAAAAACCTCGATGAATTTTACCGGTACGGACAAACGCTTGTTCGGACGCTTTTAACGGATCAGACGCATCGGGTTTGGCAGCGTTGGGCCATCGGGCAATTTGTTGCGGTTTATTGTCGATAAACAGTTCAACCGCCGGAGCTGCATGAAGACCGTTTTTACCGTAACCGCGCGGAGCAACTAATGGAAATTTTTTAATTTCGTCAACATCGGCAACCTGAACCAATCCGCGCGATTCTTTCGGTAATCGTTTCAAAATTTCCGGATCGTCAGCTTTTTTGAATCCGCTAACCGTAACACCGCCGGAAAAAACCGGTTTTTCATTAGGAAAAGCCCGATAAACAATCGGAGCATCCGCCGTGCCGGAATCCTGTGTTTCCAGCAGGAACGTTTCCGTAACAGGATAAATACCGCCGCGAATATTGATTTCAATACCGCCTTTGGGTAAACCGCCCGAAGATAAACCGCTCGAAGATAAACCGGAGTCTGTTTTCAATTTTCGTACAGCATTGCGGGCCTGAACAAGTGTTAAAAACGGTTCAGATTCTGTACCGGAATTATCCGCTTTACCATTCGGCGCAACGAAAAACTTTTTAACCGGTGAAAATGCGGTAGGAAACAACGGTTTCGGTTTTGGAACATAATGTTCTTTTGTGATTTCGGAATCTTGTTCTTTGCGGTAATCCTGATAAAGTTGACTCAACCCGGCTGAAACACCGGCAGCATTTAACGTTTCACGAACAAGTTCAACTTCACGAGGCCGCAGAATATCCCAAAGCCGTTTGGCTTCGGTTGTTTTTCCTTCGGCAAACAAGGCTTCGGCAAAACATTTTTCAACCGCGAAACGTTGTTTTGCATCAAGAGTTATCGTTTTGTTATCAAGAATCCGTTTATAAATGTTACTGGAAGTTGTTGCCGATGGAGTATTCCACTCTGTTGAAATAAATTGATGTAACAACGAATCCGTCCATTCTTTGGGGATTTCAGGATTATTAAGTAGAGATGCTGCAAGATGTTGGGCTTCCAAAGAATTTCCGGCAAATACGGCAAGTTTCACCTGAAATTTTTGGAACGAAAAACGATAAACCGCCGGCATTTTGAATTTGAGTAATTCTTCGATTTTTTGCGATGCAAGAGTGAAGTCTTTTCGGAACACCGCATCAATAGCGTTTCGGTAAAATGTTGCGGAATTTTCCGGTAATTTTTGTTGAAGTAAAGCGTGTTGCAATATTTCTTCCGGTGTAATTGCCGATTTGTAAACGGCGGTTTCGGCAATATCCATTTTGACCGAACCGACTCCGGCGTTATTGAAACCGATACGAAATCCCCACGCCGGTTCTGTTAAAACACCGGCATATTCGGCAATTCCGTACAACAATCCATCAAGATAAATCCGTATGATTTTACCGTCCCAAGTTACGGCGATATGTTGCCAAATATTGTCGAGAACCGGCTGTTGATCGAACAGATAAGATAATTTTAAATGCTCTTGAGTGCCGATATTAAAAAACAATTTTTGGGACGAATAATCGGTTATCAACCGGAAACCGGAATCCCAACCGTTTCCGTAACCAAACAAGGTTCCGTTAGTAGAATTGTTGTTACCGTGTTCCGTGCCTTGACCTAATTTCCGTATTCGCATTTCAACACTAAACGCTTTATCAACACGAAGTTTCGGCGATTCAAAATATCCGGCGTCAATTCGAACCGCCCGAGAACCGGTAAATTGACCCTCGATAATTTCAAATGGTTTATTCGTTTTGTACGAAAAATCGGAAGATTCTGAATCTTGTTTCGGTGCGAGATTCTGAACAGTTTTTGTTTCCGCAACAGAATTATCAAAGACGTAATACCGGATCAAATCGGGATGTCTGATTACTGTTTGCTGATGTTGACTCCAATCCTGAGCCGGCACAAAAACACCAAGAAAAAACACCCCCAAAAAACAACAGCGGAAAAAAATGTTTTCATCATAATAATCATAAAATGTATGGAGTATATCTCAATTTTAGAAATAACGTAATATATCAGTGGAATAATTTTTTTGGTCTTATTTTCGTGGTCTTTCCTTAATCTCTTATGTTTTCTTAGTCCCGCAGGGACGAGATGATTGATAGTTAATAGTTAATAGTGTCGCATGCGGAGTTATTACCTAAACGGCAATAATTCCGCTTGCGAACTATTAACTATTAACTATTAACTATTAACTATTATCTCGCCCTTGCAGGGCTTTGGAAAATAGGAGAGTTCCTGCTCCGGCGGTTGCGCTTCGCTTCACCGCCGGTTATGCAGTTCACACCCCTAGCGGGGTTAAGAGCGAAAAACAAAAATTCCACTGATATATTACAATTTTTTAATTTATTTTTTTTGAAATATGTTACCGTTTATTCCTGTATTTCGGTTAAAATATTTCGTAACATTTCGCCCCAACGGGGCAACCAGCATTAGCGTAGGGCAACGCTCTACGTATGGTTTCCCTCTTGAAAATAAAGCCCTGAAAGGGCGAAAGCCTAACGATGATAATCATTTTTAAAACCCAAATAACACTATTGCTGTCGCCCTTACAGGGC
>JAITIZ010000706.1 GCA_031279215.1 Planctomycetaceae bacterium | reverse complement strand
AATAGAAAAGATCACGCTTTGAAATATGAACTTGAAAAAGAATTAGGTAATCAACCAACTCGCGAATTACTCAACGAAAAAATTTTGTCCGGTGAAATTAATCACAATAATATTAATCTCCCAAGTTTTAATAAATTTAGAGAACGATTAACAAAGGTAATTGTAGATTGATGTTTGGGCGATGATTTGTTCTTTTAATTTCCGACAAGTGTAAAAACCGTATTTTTCTTTGGTTTCCCGAACCAATATTAATTACCGAACGGAAAAATTGCAAGTCCCTTGTTTTTCAACACTTATAAAAACTACCCCCGATTGGATTTGAACCAACGACCTACGGTTTAGGAAACCGTTGCTCTATCCCCTGAGCTACGAGGGCGAACTTTTAGGATTACCTTATTGGTTTGTAGTTCGTCATCAACCGGAAAGGTTTTGTTCTATTACGAGAACTGATAATTGGGAATCGAAAATATTTTTGGTTTTGGGAATTAATCAGAAATAGATTCCCACATGTTATATGAATAACCTAAGGCATTTACTCATTAAACCCGAAAGTTTTGATAATTCCTAATTTTCACAATCTCTACTTTCGGGTTTTCGTCAAAATTTATTTTTGACATAATTTTGTAAATAGTGTTAAGCAAAGGGGTTATAGATTCCCTGTTTGGCGACACTGCCTTCGTAGAAGCCATCGGCGTCGGGCATTACCGGCGGATTGGCGTTCCAATCCCACACTCCTTCCGGCGGCATATCGATTTTGCCTTTCTCGACTGCTTCGTCCCATTTGACAACTTTCCCGGAAAACGCCGCATAACGACCAAGAACCGCAGTCATTGTTGAATGCGCTCCGTACCAACCGTCATTCCGTTTAATGTTTTCACGAATATTTTTGGCATGAACAACGTGTTCATAAGCGAATTGCCCAGCATTAACACCTGTTGTGAAAAGTTCTTTACCGGAGAAATCGTTTAGCCAACCTTTGCCGCCCGCTTCCGAACCGCCGGAACCCTTGGTTCCGTGTACGAATTGGTTAACGGCATTGAAAGAATTCCCGATGTGCCGACATTGGCTGAACATTTTAGAACCATCAGCAAACGTAAATTCGACAAAGAAATGATCCCATGCTTGACCATGTCGATTGCATTGACCTTTGTTTTTCTGATACCATTCATCCCAAGCGGCACGGTCTGCGAATGGCGGAGCGGTTCGGCGCAGAGATTCCGGGCAAGCCTGATTCTGACGTCCGCCCATTGCGTTGGCTTCCACCGGATGACACATAATATCGCCTTTACTGTGCATCCAGAGTCCCATGTCAAGATTATGAACATGTTGTTCGGTAATATTGTCGCCGCAAAGCCAAACGAAATGATACCAGTTTTTCATTTGGAACGACATTTCACTTTCACCAGGATCACGATGCCGGCACCAAATACCGCCGCCGTTCCAATAAACCCGCGTGAATGAAATATCACCAATCAGACCTTCATGAATTTTACAGATCCAGTCTTGAAAACCCTTATCATAACGGCGTTGAAGTCCGACAGTAACTTTAAGATTTTTTTCGTCGGCAATTTTGTTTGATTCGACAAGGCTGCGGAATCCGGCAGCATCAACACAGAGCGGTTTTTCCATAAAAACGTGAACACCTTTTTCTACTGCATAACGATAATGGAGCGGACGAAAACCGGGTGTGGTGGCGATGAGAACTTGATCACCGGGGTTAAGACAATCAATTGCTTTTTTGAAACCGTCGAAACCGCTGAACACCCGATCATTGGGGAGGTCGATTTTTCCTTTGTACTTATCGCCGCCTTCTTTTCGCAAAGCGTCGGCTTGGCGGTTGGCGGTTCCTTCAAAGGCGTCGGTGATGGCAACAAGTTTAACATTATCACCGACATCGAGACGTTGGCGGATAGCACCGCTGCCGCGGCCGCCGCAACCAACTAGGGCAAGTTTAATTTGATCGTCTCCAGCGGCGTAGGCACTGCGTTCGACAGAAAGTCCGCCAACCAAAGTTGCTCCGGCAGCTAAAACACCGGAAGTTTTAAGAAAATCACGTCTTGACGTTTGGGTTTTTTTCTGCATACTAAAATCTCCTTTGTTACAAAAAAATATTTTTGCGTCCTCGTCGGACAACATATCGTGAATAAATCACGACGACTCCTCACAGTATAACCATTGGGAAAAAACTCTGCAACACACTAAACCAGAAAATTCCTGCCAAAAACCAGAAAATTCTTGCCAATTTTTGGGGGGCGGTTTGAAATTTTTCCTAGTGTTCACAGGTTGGTGTATTAAAATGGTTAAAAATTTTCGGTTGATTTTGGTATTTTGTGGTCTATTGTTTGCGCGAATTATCTCGAGGCAGCCAATGTTTTGCCGAAGGGCTTTCACCCGTCATCACGTTGGCGTACTCGCCGACTTGCCCCTTGTTGCTGGTTGGAAATGAAAAACCAACCGTGTACAACACAATGACAAACCCCAATAGTACAACCTTTCGGCGAAACGTTGCCTACCTTGGGTTTAACTAAAGGTAACTTCTAAAAACTAATATTAGGAGGAACGCAGGCGTCTCGCCTGCACTTTTTACAGGCAATGTGCAGTCGAGACGACCGCGTTCCTGATGTTTTTAGAAGTTCCCAGTAGTTATCCTTTACCAAGTGATTGATAAATTTCGAGCAGCTGATCTGTTGCTGAACAAATATCAAATCGTTTGACGGCCTCCGCAACATAATCTTTTGCGATATTGGCGGTTGGTGATTCGATGAATTTTATTAACGTTGCCGCAAGCGATTCGGGGTTATCGTGTTGGTGAACCAGCGAAGGGGTTCCGCATAACACCTCACGAAGACCAATACAGTCTGATCCAATAACCGGAACACCAAGAACAAGTGATTCCATCGGAAGAATCGGACAAGCTTCCCAACGTGACGGAATGATTGTTACGTCAATCTGAAGAAGCAACGGTGTTATGTCCGGCACCGAATCAATAAAATAGATCATTCGAATAATTTTCGGATTTTCGGTTGCCAGACGAATTGTTTCGTTTAGAAAACCGTTCCTATCTTTCGTTATGACAAGCCGGAAACGCTCCGCATAACCCTGATCAGCAAGCAATTCTAACGCTTTCAACAAAAGATCAACCCCCTTTTGCGGCATGAAACGCCCAAAGAAACCGCCAAGAATAACATCGTCTCCAATCCCAAACCGCTCACGCAAACGTAGTTCCTTGTCCGTTTCAAACATCAAACGGGAATACTCTATCCGTTCAAGATCAAGACCATTCAAAATCGTTTTGATTTGAACCGGTCCCCGTTTCCAAACCGGAAAGATTTGCAAATGATTGGCTTCACAGTCGTAAGAAACCGGTATGATAAACGAAGCACGGCAAGTTAATAACGAAATTATTCTTTTTTTCAACCATTTGAAACGCCCCGGTATTTCATTTTGTGGAATAATAACATCGTGCAATGTAATCAGATGCGGAATGTTCCTGAAATAATTTGCAGCAGCCGTTTCGGTTCCTGCTTTAAGACCTTGCGAATGAATCAACGCAATCGGTTGTGTTTTAAGAGTTTGCCGAATCACTCGAACTACGGTTCGGCTTCCGCTTCGGGGAGGAACTTCAATATACTCCGTACCCTCCCAATCTGTAAGATCACGCCGGAAAGTGTCAAAAGCATTGCCCGCTTCAGAAAGAAATGTAAACCGATAACCCGCCTCCATGTGCAAACGCCGGAAATAATAAAGCATGTATGTCCGAATACCGCCAAGCGGATGCGAAACCGGAACAAGAACACGATGGCTTTTCATAAAATATACCGTAATCTCTCGTGTTACCGATAAAATATTACGTTTCGCATTTAACCATTGAACACAACAATACTTTATGAACCGGTTCGGTTATTCCGGTTAATTTATTTACGTCCGCCCAACATATCGGTATCGAACTCAATACCAAAACTAATTTTTACGATGCCGGATTTTAGAACGCATTCGTCGTTTTTTTCGTCCGATTTTTCGTCGTCCTTTGCCGGTTTTTTTGGTTCCCACGTTATTATTCCTTTGGTTGAGAATGAAAATTAAGATTAAAAAGCCCCATTATACGGAAAATTTTTTACTGGAAAAGGGGCACCGTTTTTGAGTTATTGGGGGGCGGAGCGGTTGAGAGGTTTGAGGTAAAAAATTAACCTTGTATTTTGCGGGGAAGCAAAAGTATTGGATTTTCACGCTTCGGAAATAATAAATTTTGCATCTCTATTTTATGAATCGTATTTACTTTTTCATTGAGGCAAGACGCTGCCAATGCCTGAAACGCAGCAAACCAAAGCCAATTGAAACGATAACCATTATGACCGCCCGCTCCAAAACATAAAAGTAATAAAATAGCAGAAACAATTGCAGTTGAAAGACGTAAACAGAACACCCCCTCCTTGCCAACCCCCTTTTGTTGTAAATATCTATAATTTTGCAATATTTGAAAATGGTTCAGGAAAAAACAAAATATCAAAAATGATACTGCAATAATTCCGATAATACCCAACTCCCCCGGAATCTGACCGTAAAGGCAATGGGAAAGAAATCCTTCGCCGGTAGCATACCCATGACAATCTGGACCTACTCCCCAAATAGGTGAACTTTCCCAATTTTCCAAACCCTTATATAATCCGTGAAGTCGTCCTTGGGCGCTTTGGTTGGCACTTTCATTGATCGAGGAATCAAAAATGGTTCGGTAACGATCACGGAGGTTGTCGGTCAATGTGAGCCAAAGAATACAACTTAAAAGTACCATGATCGGTATTAATTTCAGCCTGTGTTTTGAGAGCAGCGCAGAAGTAAATAAAAGAGCCCCAAATACCATAAATACTGACCGTGACCCCGTTAACTGAATACACCGAATACTAAGAAGAATATAACTAATCATAAAAACATAATGCCATCTCTTTTTGAATAAAGTTATCAATGGCAGTAAAAACGGTAAACAAATGACAATAGATGCACCAAAAGCGTTGGGGTCATTCATTGTACTATCTACTCCAATCAAACGTTTTGTTCCCATGACGTAAACAAAACGCCCGCAAAGATATTCCCGATAAGAATGGAGCATGTAAATAAAAAAACAAATAATAAATGCTGTAATAAGAAGTTTTAAATCGTTTTCTTTTTTAACACTGGTTGTTACTAAAACATAAAAGACCAGATATTTCATCCAATTCTGATAAACAGCAGAATTAAAGATATTGGTGTAAGGACTCATAAGTGTGGCAAGGGTCATCGACAATGCAAACAAAATGACGGCCATATTGATTTTGTTTTCGGTCAATTGTTTTTCTCCTACCGTCAGCCAGGCAAGTAAGATAAAAATCATAGACACCCGCTCAATACGCAATGTCCCCATCCAAGGCCATATCTCAAATGGTCGGTGCAGAAAAAGCCACATATATCCGGCAATCAACCAAATCATATATTATTTATTATTTCATATATTGTTATCAATGAGATTATTCTGAGTATTTCAGATGATCTTATCAGATAATTTTAATCAGATGCTCTTAAACGGAGTTGGTTGGTGTGCAAAGACCGATTATTGGGGTGAATCGAAAACCAAATCAATATTTCCAATATAGATTATTGGGGAAAATTGTCAAATAAAAAATTAGTAACCCCCGCCTAATTTCGTTAAATTTCAGTAATTATTCAGTAATTATTCAGTAGAATAAAAGTTTCATCAAAAATTTTTAATTCAGAGCTATTAACTATTAACTATTAACTATATTAGTTCCAATGTAGTTCATTTCGGACAGGTTCTGGTGTTTCGGAAGTGATTTTTTGTAATAATTCTTTTTCTGCCGATGTCCATTTTTTGGGTAAAACAACGGAAAGTTCCGCGAAAAGATCACCGTGTTGTTCTTCCTTTGCGGCAATCCCACAACCGCGAACCCGTAATTTTGTACCGCTGCTGGAACCTGCCGGAACCGTAAGAGTTACCTTACCTTTGGGAGTAGGAATATCAATTTTCGCGCCAAAAACTGCTTCTTTGAGTGTTACCGGAATTTTCACATAAAGATGTTGATCTTTACGTCTGAAAAAGGGGTGTTCTTCCACGTAAACTGTAATTAGAAGATTTCCTGATTTACCGCCGTATTGTCCGGGGTTTCCAAGACCGCTAAGGCGGATTTTTTTACCATTGTTGATTCCGGGCGGAATAGTTACGGTAACAGTTTCGTCTTGACCGGTGGAACGCCGGATTTTCATATCGATTTTTCCGCCTTCAATTGATATGACAAAGGGAATTGTAAGATTGCGTTCCATATCCGACCCGCGTATTGGTCGCCGGCTGGAACTCATATTGAATGATTCATCTGGTGCCTGATTATTTCCGAATCCCCCCAAACCACCCCCAAACATCTTTATAATATCGTCGAGATTTTCAAAACTGAAGTGGTTACTATTATTACCGTTGTTGCTGCGAAACGAACTGCCGCTTGGCGAAGAACCGACGCCAAATGACCATTGGAACGGTCCCTGACCGCCGCCGGAACCCATCTGATCCGGCGAAACTCCAAATTGATCGTAAATCTTTCGCTTTTCAGGATTCCCAAGAACATCAAAAGCTTCTTGAATTTTTTGGAATTTTTCTTTTGCTCCTTTGGGATCGTTCTGATTCATATCAGGATGGTATTTCCTCGCTAATTTCCGATAAGCTTTTTGAACCTCTTCCAGAGTCGCCGTTTTAGGAATCTCCAACATTTTATAATAGTCGTTATTCATTTTTGTCTTTTTCAAAAAAATAAGTCAACAAAATTATGTAAAAATCAGAAAAAAGTATATCATTTTATATGTTTCATTCAACTGTCTTGAAGAAATTATACTGTATCCTGTAATAAACTTTTCCGATTGAGCGGTTGAGGATAAACCATTTGCCGTGAATTCCTTGATCAAAGTTCCCAAAAGTTAACAGCGCAGGCTTGCCCCGCATTGTTAGATTTAACCAATAAAACACGGGGTGAACCCCGTCGTTAACTACTTTGGTGAAAATAAAAATGAAATTATTAGAGATTCCCATTAATTTTTTCAGTGAATAAAAGAAATAATCCAAAAAAATTATAAAATCAGTATAAAAGTTAAAATTTATTGCCGATATTGTAAAATGTATCAAAAGACGGGAATGAGAAGGATTGTGGATTTAAAAACACACCCTCAATTCCCGATCACTAATGTCCCTTATCCTTTTATGGAGTTTTGAAATGCAAGTTAAAGTGTACACGCCGCGAATTATTGAGATTCCAAGCGAATACCTTCCTGCGCTAGCCAAACGGGCAGCTGATAGTCTTGGTGAACGTGCAGGGGAAATTTCCGCAACCCGCGGACATCTCGTCCGTCAAGCTGTTCAAGATGGCTTGATTCGGGAATTTGATGACTTAATCAGCGAAGATGGAACTGTTGACCTGGTCTGTGATCCCGGTATGGAAATCCCCCTCGAACTCGAAAATCAAACTCTGACCTTAACAGAGTTACTAGAGGCTCTCCATTACAAACGAAGTTGGTCCGAAATGAAATCCAAAAACGAAGCGGCTTGAGGTTTTCTATGACGAGCGATCTTTCTCAAACAGCACGCCCCGTCGCAATTTCTTTCAAAGATTTTCGTGATGAGGAAATTATCAATTTTTTCGCAAACGAAAACCGAATGTTTCACCCTGAAACAAAACACAAAAGTTTCGGTTGCAGCCGGTTGGTCGGCGCACCGCATTTCCCAATAGAACACAAAGGTACTGCCGCTTTTCGTGTTTCGTTTCGCTCCAACGGGTTGCAGTTGCAGCAAGAGAAATGTTCCTCTCGTAATAGTATTTTACGGGCAGAGCCATTAGGAACAATTCCGGTTCCTCCTGATATTTTTACTTTTGCCAACCAAACCAACAACACACATGCCGCAATCACCAAAAAACACTCTTCCAAAAATCATTCCCCAAATCCAAAACGAAAACAATTAAAAACAATTGAACCCGCATTTGAAAAATCATCCCATTCCTTGATTTCAGTGTTGCTGCCGGAACAAACAGATAGAAAACAAGCCATCAAAATAGTTTGTGATCCATTAGAAAACAGAACAAAAAAAAACATACTTCGCTCTGCCAATACTCCAATCAAAAAGATTGAACCAGTTAAAGAAGAACCAACCAAAGAAATCGAACATACAGAAAAAACAGAACCCACAGAAAAAATAGAATCTATAACAAAACAATTGTTCAAACATGTTCAGGAAACCGATGTACAACTTGACCGATTAATTGAAACATGGCCCCGGCTTTCATCCCAACTCAAAGAAACAATTACCACTCTCCTTGAAGTCTCTGAAAAAGATGATTTTATCTTATAAATAATTTATTACAAAAAAGTAATAAAAAGTTTTCTCGTAATATATCAGGGAACTTCTAAAAACATCAGGAACGCAGGCGTCTCGCCTGCACATTTTATAGGCAATGTGCAGTCGAGACGACTGCGTTCCTGATGTTT
>JAITIZ010000446.1 GCA_031279215.1 Planctomycetaceae bacterium | reverse complement strand
GATTCTGTTACGTCCGATAATGTGTATTATGTTCGCTTAGCCCGATTTTTTTCACATTATAACGATTTTAACGGGACAGAATATCCCTTTCTATCGTTACAAAACATGTTTCATTACCTAATTGTCAAAGAGCATAAATCTATTTCTATCAATATCTATCACTTTTATTCATATAACCTGTTTACATTTAAATCGAAAAAAATCTAGAAAAGGTTGGTAAAAAATAAAATTTTTATCAAAAAATATTTTTTGCTAAAAAGGACTTTTATTCCTCAAGTTTTTCCTACAAACTGACGAAAGGAATGATTCAAAATTGTCTGTCCAAAACTATCGGCAAGTACGCCGACTTGCCCCTGTTGACGAATGGAAATTGAAAACTAACAGCGTACAACATAATAACAAACCTAACGGATGCGACCGTTGATGAAAACCCTTCAGCAAAAGGCTTTCACCTACGGTCGCCTACTTGATGTTTATTTTTTAACGAAAATTCCACTGATATATTACCTTTTTTATACTTTACCCTGCCGTCATTTCGTTTTTTTGAATCTTTAGAATTTGGTAATTATTCCGTGAAATTTCCGTAATGTATTATTTTCTTATTTAGTTCCGCAAGGATGATATGTACATAAGTACATAATCGTAGGTTGTGTTTGGCTACAACTACGGTTATGTACTTCACTCCCTAGCAGGGTTAAGATCGAAAAACAAATATTCTACTGAAATATTACGAACATTATCGGCGTGAATGATTATTGGTATTTCAGCCAGATGTTACGGTATTGTACTTTATTACCGTGACCTTGAAGATATAAACCATTGGCTTCAGAACCTTCTTTTTTGCGACCCGGAGTTTCTTTTGCCAGTTTAATCGCATCATGAATCACAATACCATTATGTTTAACTGTAAGTATGGCATTGGCGGTTTTTTTACCGTCCGCATCAAAAACAGCCGGTGTATAATCAATATCATAAGTCTGCCATTGTAACGGCGGAAAACATCCATTCACTTTCGGCTCCGCCTGTTGGTAAAAACCGCCGCATTCATTGTTTTTGCCGTCCAAACCAAACGAATCCAGTATCTGACATTCATACCGTTCATCAATATAAACCCCGCTATTGGCTCTGTTCTGTCCTTTGGCTGTCGGCATGTAAGAAAGCATAAATTCGACATGTAACAAATAAGGACGTTTCTCAAACGGTTTTGTCCACGCATCCGACCACAATGTCCGGGCTTCTTCATTGACAACCGCCTGCTCAAACAAATCAGATGCCTTACCATCAGCAAATAAAACAATCGCCCCTTCCGGTGCAGATTGTCCCAATGTCGGACTTTGGCGTTCAAGTTTGGTAAAGGAATAAATATTGTCTTCAAATACTGTTGAAAGTTTGCCCTCACCCTTCTTAAGTGTCAAGGGAATAGGAATCTCTTCCAGTGTAACAATCAAATCACCAGCATCATTCAATACCGCTTTGCCCAATATTTGTTCATCATACCGATTCCAACCCGCACCAGGTAAACCGTTCGGAAAAACAATTACACGGAATTGACCATTTCCTTCAGCAACAAGATTAGCACCAAAACCTGTTCCATTTTCCTTGTCAAGATATTCACCTTGAATCTGGAAATCCCTATACAAGACTTCATCCCGCATAACTTCCGCAACAGAAGTATATTCCGCAGGTTTGGAATTTTGTGCTGAAACCGTGTTCCAACTAAACAGAATCAACACCACATACATTAACATCATCTTTTTCATAGCTTTTTTGTTTTAAAAAATAGTTGTTAAAAAAAAGTTACGTTCACAAACAATTAAAAATCAACAACAAACCGATAATTTCAACCGGTTTGGGTTCCTGTTTCTAAAAACTTGTTTAATAAAAATTCACCATTGAAAAATAAGAATTACAATAATTTTATAACAAAAAATGGAAAAACCAAAAATTTCCTTTGAATTACCGTACCGCTTTCGAAAATTCGTCCAATGTTTGACACGTTGCGGCATCAATAACCAATAATTCTAAAGCAATCGGATCATTCATTTGTTGAATCATCGTTTCAATTTTCAGTGGAACTTTGTTAAATCGTTTCCGTAAAACAGACAAGACGGCATTACGTCCAAATGCTGTTTTACCTTTTGCTTCACCTCTTACCTCGCCTTTTGCCTCGCCTCTTGCCTCGCCTTTGGCTTCACCTCTTGCTTCGAGTTTTTCTAAAAATGTTAAGGACATTTCTGTACTCCTTTCTTTGGCAACTTCTAAAAATCCGTTTGATAAAAATTCACTATTGAAAAATAAGAATTACAATAATTTTATAACAAAAAATGAAGATGTTAGAAGTCCCTTTGAATTACCATACCGCTTTCGAAAATTCATCCAATGTTTGACATGTTGCGGCATCAATAACCAGTGATTCTAAAGCAATCGGATCATTCATTTGTTGAATCATCGTTTCAATTTTCAGTGGAACTTTGTTAAATCGTTTCCGTAAAACAGACAAGACGGCATTACGTCCAAATGCTGCTCTACCTTTTGCTTCACCTCTTGCTTCGCCTCTTGCTTCACCTCTTGCTTCGCCTCTTGCTTCACCCCTTGCTTCGAGTTTTTCTAAAAATGTTAAGGACATTTCTGTGCTCCTTTCTTTATAAATGGGTTTAATAACTTCATCAATAGATTTTGGTGTTAGTTCTTTTTTCTTACTTTTAATTGCTTTGTCCATGTACTGCAAAATTCGCTGAATCCAATAACGGGTCTTTTCATCATCACGAACAGCCGCCAATGGTTGTAGTATCTGTTTACGGACATCAAAGAGAGTTCCGTCGGTTGCTCGTTTGAGCAATTCGAGAATCACCCGCAACAACGGAGCCGTACCAAAATCTTCAACACTTAACGCCGGTAAATCAACCAAAATATAATCAAACTTTGGAATAAACCGTTTTGTTCCAAGAACGTTATCAACATATTTTTCCAGTGTTGGTTTATCAATGATTGGTTTTGAACCATTGTGAAGAACAATGAGCAACGGTGCTGGTAATTTGAAATTTTTACATTCTGGATTTTTTGCGTCGCAGAAAAACTTATTCCAGAATCCGACCAGATATTTGAGTAATTGGAAAGACCAAGAACGTTTTCGTGTGCTTTTATGTTCAAAAACGAATACCACGCCGGTCATACCTTTCCCATGTTTCAAGGGAATCCAATAAATTAAATCGGCAATACGTTCACGTCCTTCGTGATCAAAAAAATTGGTTGTTTCCAATTTAATTCGTTTTAAGTCAAGTTGTTTTAACAATTTGAGTCCATCACGTGTTTTGCTGAGATAAAGTTTCAGGAACTCAACAACAAGTTCGAGGTGAGCGAACACCGCACGAACAAACTCATCATGAATATTAACCGATTGAGTTGATTTTGGTTTATTGACCGATGGAGTATGAGATGCTGTTTTTTTCATGTTTTATTTTTCCTCATTTTCTTTGAACGAGATATGATCGAGATGAAATGAAATAGGTTCTTTGACATCAAAATGAAATTCGATCCATTTGATGGCATTTAATGAAGGTGTTCCCAATTCTTTTCGGTGCCAGTTAGCGGAGCCGGACAAAGACACAGAATAAGGGAACCAATTACTTCGTTTTCGTTTTTCCCAAAATTCTTTATTCGGGCGATATTCGAAGTAAGAAGAACCTTTTCCAATACGAATATAAAATGAGGAAAGAGCAGTTGAATTTTCCAGATGACCTTCAAAAAGTGAAAAAGTCAGGGTGTCATACCGTTTCAAGTTCCAGGTTGCTCCATCCGGTGCGGTAATCAAAATAGAGCCATGTTCCGATTTTGGGACATCAGTAATACGGCATACCAATAAAACACCTCCGGTTTGTCTTGGTTCCCGTGTGATAATCACATCACGGCTTCCTTCAAATAGAACATTGGAATAATCGGTCAGATCAACCGGATCGTTTAGGATGGATTGAATAATGTTACGGTGAACATTTTCCCGACCGGTACGGTCAAGCAGAATAGCCAAACTCATCAGAATACCGCCCAATATCAGAATTGTTGGAACACTAATGGAAATCAAACGATGATGGTGAATCCAACGTCTGATTTTCTGGTAAGTTGTTTCTTTTTGTGCTTTAACGGGTTCTCCATCAAGCCAACGGCAGAGATCATCAACTAATTCTGTTGCACTTTGGTAACGGTTAGCGGGTTCTTTGGCCATTGCTTTTGCGCAGATTGCTTCCAACCCCAGCGGAACATTGGGTTTAATTTCCGAAGGTCTTGGCGGCGAAGCAGCACGAACCTTATTGAGAACTTCTTGCGTAGAACGTCCCGAAAATGCAGTTTGCCCGGATAAAAGATAATAAAGAATTGTTCCAAGACTGAAAACATCAGACAAAGGACCAACAACACTTTCTTCAGGCGCAGCTTGTTCCGGCGACATAAACGCCGGTGTTCCGACAATTGCGCCGACCATTGTCAATTCCGGTCTTGGTTCTGAGTTATGTTGTTGAATAACCGAGACATACGTTTCATCATTTCCGAGGTGAGTAAACGGTTTGGCAAGTCCCCAATCCATAACCAATGTTTCTCCGTGTTCACCCAACATAATATTGGCCGGTTTCAGATCACGATGAATAACTCCCTTGTTATGAGCAAACGCCATTGTTTTGCAAATTGATACGAGTCGGCGAACCAGATTGAGCAATTCCTGACGGGTAGGATTACGATGATAAGCCTTAATTGCTTCCTGAAGCGTATGCCCCTTAATTAATTTCATTGTGTAATAGGGATGTCCGCTTTTATCGAGTCCGAGCGTGTGAATAGGGACAATTCCCGGGTGTTCTAACTGGGCGGTAATTTCCGCTTCGCCAATGAAACGGCGAACAATAGATTCGTCTTCCGCAACTTCAGGATGCAATTCCTTTAACGCAATATCACGTTTCAAATATTGATCATACGCAATCAAAATTCGTCCCATGCCGCCTTTTTGGTGAGTTCGGAGAATACGGTGAATCCCGTAAGTCCCCGAATCATCCGCAAGACTCAACGGAGCAGAGGGACGATTGATTGTTTGCATCACACGTTGCGAAAGATCAAGCTCGGAATTGCGTGAACCGCTGTTGAACCGACCGGAAGCAGAACGTGCTCCAACACCGCCGGAAGAAGGAGGTAATGGCGGTGAAGGAAAAACAACGTTTGCATCGTCTTTTTTATGAGGATCAACTTTGATTTCAAAAGCATCTTTATTGGGTTTATTTTTTTGATCAAAAATCTGAGTTGCCTGATTCATTTGAACAGTATTCTCAGCGGATGCATCTGATGGGAGATTAAGAGAAAACTCTGAAGGAGAATTCAGTATTACCGTATCTGCCGGTGTTTCGTTTTGAAACAGAACCGTAACTTGATTGGCGGATATTTGGGTTATTCCGTTTTCAGTATTATTTACGGTTACGGTATTGGGTTTAAAATTTTTATGTTGTTCAAAATTATTTTGGAGTTTATTATCTTGGGTATTGGATAATATCTCTTCACGATTGATAGAATGGGCGGTATCTGAGAAAAGTTGGGTTTCTTCCTCCGGCTGCAAAGCCAACAGTTCTTTGTTCACAAAATGAGAACGCCCGCAACGCGCACAGTGAATATTTGATTCGGAATTGATTTCCGAAACAACCAGATCGTTTCCGCATTCACAAACCAAATGTAAAACCATAGGGCTGAACTATAGGGTTGAACTGATAAATGTAATGAATAATATAATGAACAGATCAAAGGATAAAACCGTTTACCTATTCACTATTTTTGAGTGTTTCTTGTAATAGTTTTTGAAATTCTTTATTTTTGAGTTCGGATTTTTGTGTCAATTTTAATTGAATAATATCAAACAGTTCATTTTTTCCGCTGACAAAAGGTTCGGAGCCGACGGAGCGGATACGTCCCAAGGGAACCGAATTTTTTTTGACGTACAAATCAACATAAACAGCGTCAATCCGTTTTGTATGAACAACAAGCCATGGTATTGTTCGTCCATTGATTTTTAATTTTTTTGTTTTTTCTGTTCTACGTTTTGCGGCGGGGTGATAAAACGGAACAAGCACTTTGTTTGTCCACACGATTCGGGAATACGGAGAAATCTCTTTTAGCATACCAAATAATTCTGTCAAAAGCGAGGGTTCCCAAAGAAGTTTATCGCCGCCGATAAGACCTTTGGAGAGAGAATGCCATTTTTCACCCAAAATTTTCCAAGGCATTAAATCATTTGGTTTTTTTTCAACTTTTTTTGTATATTTTGTAAATTCTTTGATTGCCTGATCGAGAAAGTCCCAAAATTCATTACGATCAATCTCCTCCCAAGAATGTACACGTAATTCAATTTCTTGCCAATGTCCATGAGAACGATGAATTCGGACTCTTGATTCTGTACCGTAAAGAGGAATTGAATCCATTTCATTTAATGGTTTTAGGTCAAGTTTTGTTTTGAGGGTTTCTTTCCGAAAGGTATTTTGGGCGGTTCGGAATTTCATTTTGAGCAACCATTCTTCGGCGGTAATTGCGTGAAAAAACCAACCGAGTGATTTTTTTTCGGCGTTAATTTTGACAACGGAACGATTATTCCAATCTGTCGGGGCGAATAGTCCGGTTGCTTCAATTCGCCGAACAACTTCGGCGAGAATTTTGCCGTTCCAACGAATTGGTTGACCATTCCGGCTGATTCGGTCTTTGGTGTGCCAACGTAACCCGCTGGTTTCCCAAGGCATTTTGGCGGTTGCGCCGATTTCACGAGGTAAAAGATCGCCGTCTTTAATTTCGTTGAGCCGTGCCGGATTGAACACTTCCCGCTCCACGAACGGTCCGGCTTCAAAAACAGGACGAAGTGCTTGAGCAGTATAAGAAAAAAAAGAAGGATCGGTAACAGAATTTGACACCAAAGATTGTTCCTGAGTTTGTGATTTTTTAGTTTGTTTTTTGGATTGTTTTTGTGTTGGGGGTTGTTTTTTTATGAATTTTCGGGTGTTGGGGGTAATATTTTTTGTTTGACTGTTAGAGATTTGTTCTGTTTTTTTCAGTAATTCTTCTGGTGTTCCTGCGAAGAGGATGTATCCGCCGGCGTTACCGGCTTCGGGACCGAGATCGATAATCCAATCGGCGTTTTTGATTATATCGAGATTATGTTCAATAATAATTACAGTATTACCAAGATCGACAAGATGGTGCAAGACATCAAGTAATTTTTGTAAATCGTCAAAATGGAGACCTGTTGTTGGTTCATCGAGGAGATAAAGGGTTCGTCCGGTATCGGGTCGGGCGAGTTCTGAGGCGAGTTTAACCCGTTGTGCTTCGCCGCCGGAAAGAGTTGGGGCTGCCTGACCCAGCGCAAGGTAATCAAGTCCGACTTCGCAAAGTGTTTGTAAAACACGGCGGATGTTGGGGATATTGTTGAACAGTTGCAACGCTTCTCCGCAAGACATTTCAAGAACATCGGCAATAGAATATCCTCGAAATTTAACTTCTAATGTTTGGCGGTCATAGCGTTTGCCATTGCAAGCGTCGCAGGTAATCCAGACATCGGGCAGAAAGTGCATTTCGATTTTGATTTGCCCTGCGCCTTCGCATTTTTCGCAACGTCCCCCGGGAACATTAAAACTGAACCGGCGCGGCGAATACCCATGTAATTTTGAATCGGGAAGTTGGGCGAACAATTCACGAATCAGATCAAAAACACCGGTATAAGTTGCGGGATTGGAGGTGGGGGTTTGGCCGAGCGGTTGCTGATCAACTCGAATAACTTTGTTGAGATATTCAACTCCTTCCAATAAATCATAAGTACCGGGAATTGTTTTGGAGCGGTGTAATGTTCGGGAGAGTGATTTCCAGAGAATATCGTTGACGAGTGAACTTTTTCCGCTCCCGCTGACTCCGGTAACAACCGTAAGTGCGCTGAGCGGAAATGGAACATCAATATTTTTGAGATTGTTTTGCCGTGCGCCGCGAACAACCAACCAATGACATTCATCGGCTGGTATTGTAACAGGAAATTGGGACGGGGCGGTGTTTTTGGAAAAAATCACAGGAAAATAACAAGCAAAACGTAACAATCAAAAAAAGAAAACAATTACAAAAAATACAAAATAAACGATGTCTGCCGGTTGCAAAAAAATTCGGTGAACAACGGCAATTCCAATTATTTTATTTCAATTGGCGATATTGGGTGATATTTCGATACAACTTAGTGTTTTAGTATAACATTTTTAAGTATTTTTGGCAATGTATGGGAAATATAGTTAATAGTGAATAATGCCTCTAATATCCATAATATCCATTTTGTCCCTAATCATTGCTTACAATACTCATAACTGTTCGTTGTTTGTTGGGCAAAATAGAGAAGATAATTAGTGTGAACAGACTTATTTGACTTTTTCAATTTTTTGTAGTATTCCATTTATTCCGATTTTTCAGATGCTTAATAATAAAAAATGTTTAAATAGTCTGATTATAGGGATCGTTTGGATTTTATTGTTCGATACTGATTTATGGATTGAATGGATTTCTCTGATTGTGATGATTCCTAATCAGGCAGCAAAATAATATTTAGTTTGATAAGTTATTGAGGAAAAACTTGGTAAATAAGGAAATCAATATCCCAAATTATTTATTATTTATAGGGAACTTCTAAAAACCTAATGTAAAAAATTTATTGTTAGGAGGAACGCAGGCGTCTCGCCTGCCCTGTTTTTTTTACAAAAAACGCCTAAAAATGCGGTCGAGACGACCGCGTTCCTTCTAACAATAAATTTTTACATTAGGTTTTTAGAAGTTCCCTAATTAATAAAATTACAAGGAGGATTTTTATGAAAAATTTTTGGTCAATTTATTTGAAGGTGATGTTGGCGGCGGTGTTATTTTGCAACGGTATTTTATTGGGTGATGAAATATCTGTGGAATCTGCTAAACCATTGTCCCCCGAAACAGGGCAATCGAAACTTGTTCCCAAAGTGCGAGCCAGTCTTACTCCCCGCCAAAAAGAAACAAAAGATACAAAAGATACATTATTACTTGCGCAACAGCCGTCGTCATCTGACGTGGTGGAAGAGGCAACACGTTCTCCGTTACCGTCATCACCATCAACACCGCCAACACCGCCAACGCCGCCAACGCCGTCAACACCGTCAACACCGATGTTGTTGCCGCCGGCTTTGGTTTCGCCGCCTGTTCCGGCAACTCCCCAACCAATAACTGTTCCGGTAACAACATCGGATCCGTTTATTTATTCGGAGTTGGATCGTTTGGCGGCTGATATTGAGAAGCTGAAAAAAGACACTAAAAAACCTAACACCCAAAAAACATGGAGTGTTCCCAAATTTTCTGGGCGTCTTTTTTTGGACGGTTATACAATTGATGAAGACACGAAAACTTCTGTTGGTCGTCTTTCCAATAAGTCGGGTATTCGTGAAATGCAGTTTGCGATTACTGGCAATGGTTTTGACTCTTTTGATTACAAACTGGAGTTATCGTTAGCTCCAGACAAAGGGCGAGTCAATTTGGTTGACAATTGGATTGGTGTTCACAATGTGCCGCTTCTTGGATATGTTCGTGCTGGTCATTTCAAACCGGAGACTGGATTGGCGTATTTGGTGAGTGCGTTGCATACACCGCTTACCGAGTTTGCTGGTCCATCGGGAACATTTGGTTTTGGGCGTCGTTTTGGGGTTTCTTCGGAACATTTATTTGCCAAAGATCATATTCGGCTTTTTTACGGGGTATTTCAGGGCGGTCAAACCAACACCGACCGTTTCATTCAAGACGACAATCCGGGAACGGTGTTCAATATCCGTTTAACAGCTGTTCCGATTTATGCCAATGAGGGTCGTCAAGTTTTTCATATTGGCGGACATTGGTCGTATATTCATTCCCAAAACAGCGAAACGAGTTTAAGTATTCAACCTGGTGCGATTAGTTGGTATTCATCGTTATTGGGAACAGGTACTTTTGCTAACAATCATCATCATCGTGCTGGTTTTGAATTGGCGTTACAAAACGGTCCTGTTTCAATTTCTTCGGAATGGTATTTTGCCGGATACGCTGACCATAATTCCCAAACACTTGGTTATGCACCTGACCGGACAGCAACTGGCGGTTATATTGAGTTGGGACATTTCCTGACAAACGATCACCGAAATTATCAATTAAAAAGCGGAACATTTAGTACCGCCAAAATCAAACATAATTTTCATCCGTTCAAGTCGGGAGATTGGAATTTGGTTGATGGTTTTGGAGGGTGGCAATTTGTTCTTCGCTGGAGTTACCTGGACGTGCTGGACTGGCGAAACACACAAAACAACGGTGGTAGGCAAAATGATTTAACTTTGGGGATCAATTGGTTCTGGACCCCCAATATCCGTTGGATTTTCGAATATATTCATTCGCAACAAAATACCGGCTTAAATTATCAAAGTAGAAATGAAGATATTTTCGGAACCAGTTTACGTCTCCATTTCTAGTTACCAAAGAACAAAATACTGCACAACGATTCACGATTCACGCAACAATTTATATCAAGATTGAGTATAGTTAATAGTGAATAGTTAATAGTGAATAGTTAATAGTGAATAGTTAATAGTGAATAGTTAATAGTGTCGCAAGCGGATTACTACCCAAACGGTAATAATTCCGCTTGCGAACTATTAACTATTCACTATTAACTATTAACTAATTTTACTTCTTCACTCCAGAGACCGTTTTGAATTTTTGGGTTGCCCCATTATAGTAGTTCCTTTTTTGACAGGATGAAATGAAACGGGTGAATATTTTATTGTCGTTTTTCGTACAACAGTTGTCCGAAAATGGGCGGCAACAAACGACGGGGCGTTGGCAACAACTCAT
>JAITIZ010000444.1 GCA_031279215.1 Planctomycetaceae bacterium | reverse complement strand
ATGCTTCCGTACGGTCTTTCCAAAATCGGATCTGCTCAGGTGTCTTAACAAACTGGCTAATACTGTGGTAAACGCGGACTAAAGTCCGATGTCATAGCTTGTATCTCCTTATGGTATATGGATTTATGCGAATTTCGTTATACCAGTTTAAGGACAAAGATACGAGCTATTTCGTTTTTCCATCATTTAAACCGGACAGCAGTGATTCAATGTATAAAAAAGTATACTTTTATTGAAGATTAAAAATCTTACCTCTTGACTATTACTGAACTATTGATATAACATAAAAAAGTAAAAAGAATACGAAATTATGCAACATTTGGGGAGAAATTATGACCAAACATGAAGCATTTAATGATTTTGTTGTCAGATTCAAGCACCTGATAACGAAAAACCCCAATTTAATAAAAACAACATTGAGCAATATATTTACTATGCGCTTGATTGGCAATAAAACTCATGGTGATTTGGCTGAGATAGGAATATCTGAATTCATTAACCAATTTATGTATGATTTTAGTTCAGTTCATGTCGGGAAAGAACTGTATCGCGCAAAGGAACACGAAGAAGATATAAAAATAATAAATGAAATCTCAAAAGTTGATTTTTCAGTCTTAAAGCATACGGCGATGGACCGTTGCGGTTGTCAACCGACAAAAATTCAATAATGTTTCCTTTTTTGGAATCGTTTAAAAATGATATTATTAATGATATAGATAAAATAAAAATATTTTTTCTTCAAGAGAATTTTTGGAGTTTGGAAATATCAATGTCTTGCCACTGATATACGATGAGAAAAATAAAAAATGTAATATCATGGTTTTTGATTTTTCTAAGGCAAAAGATGCGACAACTATGATAAAATTAGAAAGTGAAGGTAAAGGAAGGAAACATCCAGCATTTAAATTTCTCGATTCAGAAAAAAATTATATTTGTGAAATTCGTTATGGTGATGCTACCGCCAATGCGTTACAGCGCGGATTGTGGACAAATACAAAACACGCGATACCATATTTTAATTCGGCAACCAACGGCTGGATAGATTATTCAGACAATACGTTTCTTGTAAAATTGTTTTCTTATGCGCTGGTATCAACAGCGAAAGGGCATCACGAAGCCTTGAAAAATTTAATTACGGACATTGAAGAACAAAAAATAAATATGAACGGATAATTGATAATTGGCATGGAACAAACATTGTTTGATGATTTATTTATAGATACACCGGAAACGCAAGCAATAAAATACACCGGCTCTAAACTTAAATTGTTACCATATATTCTCAATCTTTCAAAAAAAGTTTCTGGCGATTCAAGAAAAGTAACTGTTTTTGATGGGTTTTCAGGCTCAACAAGAGTAAGTCAGGCTTACGCAAAATCAGGCTATACTGTGTATGCGAACGATATTGCACCCTATACAAAAGTCTTTAATACGGCTTTCTTGTTAAATAACAACGAACCAAAAACGTATCAGCCGTTAATTGATCATCTAAATTCACTTAAACCTTTTGACGGCTGGTTCACGGAACATTATGGCGGAGATGGTGAGCATAAAATATCCAATAATGGAGATGGTTTAAAAAAACCATGGCAAAAAAAGAATACCCGCAAGCTGGATGCAATTCGGGAAGAAATAGACGCATTGCAACTTGATGAAATTACCAAAGCAGTCGCAATTACCAGTTTAATACTTGCACTGGATCAAGTTGACAGTACGCTTGGACATTACGCTTCATATTTGAGTGAATGGTCGCCCCGTTCATATAACGACATGAAATTAAGAGTGCCTGATTTATGGATTAACCAAAACAAAAATGTTGTTATGAATCAAGATGTTTTTAAAGCACTGGAAAAATTGCCAAATAATATCATTATTGCTTATTTTGATCCACCTTACGGCTCAAATAACGAAAAAATGCCACCTTCCCGTGTCCGGTACGCATCATATTATCATATATGGACAACAATATGCTTGAACGACAAACCGGAAATTTTTGGCAAAGCAAAAAGAAGAGTTGATACTTCCGACACAATAGCGGGTTCAGTTTTTGAAGAATTTAGAAAAAGTGAATCAGGTAAATTCATCGTTATTGAGGCGATTGAAAAACTTATAAAACAGACTCCCACCAATTATATTATTTTATCATATAGTTCCGGCGGTAGGGCAACTGCCAATGAATTAAATGAAGCGCTTAATAGTTATGGTAAAATTATTGAAATAGAAAAAATAAATTACAAAAAAAATGTAATGGCAACAATGAAATGGACAAATGATTGGATTAAAGAAATTGATGAAGATAATTTTGAGTATTTGTTTTTATTGGAAAAGAAATAATAATAACAAAAGATAATGATTTTGTTAAAAAGAAGAATTTAGAAGAACTGTATATAGCTCCATATCACTCAATATACTTCCCTGATAGTCAAATTCACATGACGGGTTACGCCGAATTGGCCCGTCATTATGATGGGTCTATCCGTCATGTTTGACGGAGAAAATATTTTTATACAGGGGGAGCGCGCGTCCCCCTGTTTTATTAGTTTTTATGCAAGTGTTGTTGAAATTTTGTCATGTACCGTTTTTCTATCTTTTCGGCGGT
>JAITIZ010000241.1 GCA_031279215.1 Planctomycetaceae bacterium | reverse complement strand
ACAACTGTGTACAAAAATAACTATCCGATTTCACTACAAATGTACCAAGTGAAACAATCTTGTAACGGTCTGTTTTGTTGAATATCATGAACAAAAATCGTAATATTTCAGACGAAGTTGCAAAAAAGATATGGTCATCGTTTCAACGTAAAATATCTGTGGAATAATTTATGTAAAATATCAGTGGACTAATTTATTTTTTTGTAGAGTTGGTAATTTTTTTGTTTTTTGGTATTCTTTTACTGCGTTTACTCATGAATTTACGGGGTTTCATTGTCTTTGTTTTAGAGTTTGGAAGATACTCATTAAAATTGCTTACGTTTCCGTTCCGTTTTTAATTCTGTTGCAATAACTATTTTTACGTTTTATAACGCCATCGCGGATGATTCGTTCAGCATGGTTGTTATCAAACGGGACATTGTTATAGTACAAAAATGTTAGCAACTCGTCCCGATGTCTTTTCAACCGCTTGATCAAACGAGTTGCGTCGGCGTTTTCCATTGTCCTTGAAGTAACAATGTTAATCGCCGTTCAATCCCGTTGCGTAAACGTTCCAAGACTTCCGTTTTCAGGTTGGAACGTTTTCCGCAAAGACGTATCGCATCACGAAGTATTCGTTTCAACCGCTTTGAAAAAATATCCCAATCATTGTCTTTGTTCTTGTCTTGATCCTTGTTTCCGTTTTTATATTTTTTTGTTACGTACTTCAAGTCTCGGAGCAAATGGACAAGACATCGTTGTTTTCCGGCGCAGACGACCACATTGTACGCCCCCCAAAAGTCCGTAATCAAAATTCCCTTAAAAACCTGTTTGAAAAAACGTTTCACCACCGGACTGCCGCGACTCTTGTCAATCACATAATAAGTCGTGTCCGGATTCGTGAAACACCACATCCAACATGTTTTGCCGTTGACACGCCACCCCGTTTCATCGGCGTGAAGAACACTTGAATTTTTCGCCGATTCCGCAATCTGTTCATACCACGGATAAAACAATTTCCCAAGACGATGCCAAAGATCAATCAGTCCGCCGGAAGTCAACTTGAAATAAAATAAAACACTGAAAATACTGATGATCTTGAGAATAGGAACACCAATAAAATAGTGTAAAAAGGCGGTAAAAACAACGGTTCGATGTCCAATAATCGCTCCAGGCATCGCGTCGGCAATAACCGGTTCAACTAATTTTTTACAACGAGGACAATAAGAAGGATAGATTAAATGTTCAATAATTTCCGGGGTGTTCTTTTCGGGAATATCTTCGATGTAACGTTTTCGGGCATGGTTTCGTGGACGTAAAGAACCGCCGCAATCGGGACAACACGTCAAACGAAGACTTTCCTTACGTGTGATTTTTTCTGGCGGCGGACGATGGGAACCAGAATGACCAGGTCTGGCACCGGGTTTCCGGCAACGTTTTTTAGACGGTTCTTTCTGATAAACAGGAATGGCACCAGACAGGGTGGACGGAGAAACTTCATACGATTGATTGCCTTTTGGCTGAGCCAATACTGCAAGTTGTAACATTACCCAAACCACTACTTCCTCACCTTGCGCATACAACTCACGAGCAATGGTTTCATTGAAACCATCACGCAATAGATCAGATACTTCTGGAAGAGATAGAAGAGATAAAGGATGATGTAACATCGCACAAATTATACAAATTCTAAAAAATCAAGAAAAGACCAATCTGAAAAAATTATTCCACTGATAGATTAGGGAATTTTTTATTTCCGTATGAACCGGTTGAAAAAGGAACCATTTCCGCCGACTTCAAACATAGATCGGTGAGCATTGTTTGGTTTTGAACAGGCTCCTCCTCGAAAATAAAAAGTAATCCCGATAGAAACTTCCCAGTTTTCGCGTTGCCAACCGCCAATCCCATGCCCTTCTTCAGGAATCATTGCCGAAAAACTCCCGTTGAGCGAAAAACGATCACTCAATGGAAATTCCCCCAATCCGGCTAAAATCGTGTCCCCGTACTCCGTCAAACCACACCGAAATTCCGCAAGACCCCCCGACACAAAATGTTTACGAAGAAATAAAAGATAATACTTTTGAGCTTGAACACCAAGCGGAGAGCTTTCTCCTGCTGATGTTGTCCAATTATCCAGGTAACTGTTTCCCTTTTTCGATACTCCCATACCGCCAAGTAATCCGTATTCGGTGTTGCTGAATGTCCGTGCGGAAATTTCATAACGAATTTGTTGAACACGTACCGTACCGTAAAAATCGTCCTGAAACCAATCCAAAACCGCTCCGCCTTGAAGAGGAAATGAAAGATTACGTTTAAATAAACCCGCCGTAACAAAATACTGATTTCGTCCATTACGGCTTGTATTTCCATCCCTGTTAATACTGCCGTTGATATTGCTCTGAACTGCCCGAAATCCAAGTTGCCCCGAAACAGTACGGAGAGGAGTTACAGGACCTGCCCAGTTAATTCCTTCGGTAAATCCAAAATTCCCATTTGAACCCGCGTTTAATTCCCCCTTAAAACCGGTTGTTCCGGCAAAAATCGTTAAATTGTCAAGCAAGCCCGTTCCAAATGGTTTGAGTACCATCGAACCGGAATAACTATTTTCCCAAACAGGTGAATATTCGTTGTACATTCCGCCGTAAGTGTTCGGTAATGCCGACCAGTTTTGAATATCGGATTCATCAATAATCCATTCGCCTTCGTTGAGAGTTTCGTAATTATTGTCGGCAGTATTGGCAATAGAGGCAAGGTCTAAAGAATTATCAGGTTGAGGCAGAATCTTTTTCGTTCGTGTTTTGGGAACTGTCGGTATTGTTTCCGAAACAGGTTCTTCATTCAGTAGTTGCGGCGGAATAATTGTTGCCCCCGAATTGAGAACCGTGTCGAAATCGGCTTGTTGACTCACGGTTCGAACCGCTCGCTTTGGGGGCGGAAGAGGAAGTTGCCGCCCTTTACTCCGTATAACAGAATCAGGAACGTAATCCCCGTCAATCTCCTCGTCAACATCGGCAGGAAATACCGGCCCAAGATAAGGACCCCATTCTTCAGCACACAATGTCGAAATGGAAAAACTAAATATTACCAAAACAACAATGACTGAAATAAAAATAACTTTATCCTTATAAAAACTGATCGATTTTCTCATTTTTCCATGTTGTCAAGAGCCAATCAAGCGAAAACTAGATAATTCCGGCAAATTTTGACGTGAAAAATATCTTAACGTTTATAATCGGCACGGAATATTCGTTTCTTTCAGAATAATCGAAAAAAATGTTAATTTCCGAAAATTTTATCTATTTTAAATTAACAATAGCAAACAGAGCGTTTTTATTTTTCCTTCTTAACCCTGTTAGAAGTGTGAGAGTAGTTGATAGTTGAGAGTGGATAGTGGATAGTGTCGCATGCGATTTACAAGTATTCCCACTTAAAAATCCGCATGCACCACTCTCCGCTCTCAACTATCAACTATCCACTCTCCACTATCAACTATCCAACTACTCTCCAAATTGTTTTGCCCAAATCAGGTCGGGGTTGGCTTTTACGGCAGTTTCAAACAACTCTTTTGCCTTGTCCCGATTGCCTTTGGCAAGTTCGACCAATCCGTTCAAGTATTGCAGTTGCGCTAAACGCTCGGAACGTGAACCGTCTTCGCCAAACTTGGAATGTTCGTCGATCATTTCACGGCTTGAAAGTTGTTGCGTTACGCTTTTTTCCAATTGGTCGATTTCTTTTTTTGCCGCTGCGTCGTCGCCGAGTTTTTGATACGCCATGCTGCGGAAATACGATAATTCCGACGCCCAGCCCCTACCGCTTGTATCACTAACCGCCGTTTGAAAACACTCTTTGGCTTTTTCGGCGTTGTTCAAACCAAGATACGATATTCCAAGATAATAAAACACTTTTGCGGAATGTTTGTTTGCGGCTGGTCTGCCGACTTCAAGATTATCGGGATACGTGTCGGCGAGTTCAAATTCACGCACAGCCGCATTGTAATCTTTTTGTTTCAGTTTTTGAATTCCGTTGAGCAGATGCGAATCGACAAAATAACGATGAACCTGACCGCCGCCTTCCCAAACATGAAAATGCCGTTTTTGCAGAATATCAATGGCTTGCTCAAACTGCCCAGCCTGATTCAGCATCGACAACAACCGAATCACCGCATCATCATGTTTCATCACCGTTTCGTACCATTTTTTGTAAAGTGCCAGCCGTTCTGTGACGGATTTACCGGAACGTTCATACAATATGTCCAGATCAATCAGCAATCGCGGTGTTACAACACCAAGTTTGACTGAACGTTCATAATATTCCACCGCTTTTTTCGTATCGCTTTTTTGTTCATAGGCAAAACCAAGATTCCGCAACACCGCTCCGAATTTCGGATCACGTTCCGCCGCAAGTTCCCAGTTTTGGATTCCCTTGTCTTTTTGATTCAGATAATAGTATAAATTTCCCAAATAATAATACGCGGCCGCATGTTCGGGATGTAAACGAATTGCGTTTTCAAAAATCGGAATTTCTTCAGGGCGGAATGGGAAAACATAATCTGCCGATTTTTGAATCGCTTGACCTTCAAGGAAGCCGCTTATCGATTTATCCTCCGAAATAAATGCAAGAGATTGCAAAGTAATATCATTATAATACGACAAATAATAATAAAATAATGGTGAATCGGAAAACGGTTTGCCGTAATTGACCGCATTTAGCAGCAAGGGTTGTTGCACGATGCCAAGATTTCCATAATCAATCACAATTTCCAGTAATTCCTGTAACTGAATAATTCCTTCACCGCGATTCGGAAGTTCTTTATTCAATAACGTTATTAAATCCGGTTTACGTTTTTCCTGACTTGCCTGAACAAATTCTGTTTCAATCACCGACCAAAAATCAAGCGGATCAATTTGTTGTGCTTGTTGCAAAATCGCTAACGCCTCATCGAAATATTCTAATTTTTGAAGAATAATCGCCTTAACCGTCAACGCTTTGGTGTTGCGTGAATTAACATTCAACGATGCACCGATCATTTTTAACGCTGTCGGATAATCATTTTCGCAACACGCAATTTGTGCAAGTGCGAAATACGCTGCCGATTGATAATATGTTGACCAGGTTGCTTTCCAATATTGATCTTTGGCTTCTTTAAATTTTCGTTGCTGATGCAAAACGTAACCGAGATAATAATTCGGTTCGGTATCACGCGGTGAGGTGTAATTTTTTGAAAGCCGCTCAACCGCATGCCGTAAATGAGTTTCGGCTTCTTCCCAACGCGCTTCTCTGGCAAACCGGATTCCGATAGCCGTATTAACACGCGAATCATTCGGATCACGTTTTAACGCTTCGTTATAATAAATCATCGGATCAATCCGTGCGTTGTGGAATTGCTCCAAACGCAAACCGGTTAAATACAATTCCTCGACCGACTTGTATTCTTCAACCGGTTTTGTCGATTCCACCGGTTTCGGTAATTCCTCAATCACCGGATATTTTTGCGGTTGATACGAAATGATTTCTGTATCGTTTTCCATTTCCAAAGAAACACGCAAATCTGTATCGGCAACCGATTCTGGAATTGTGATTTCTTTAACAAAAGGCGTTGCCGGATCAATATTGATTGTTTGTTGAAAAAGGGTTTTGTTTCCGTCGGTAACTTTTACCTGAGCGTTTTGATAAGTGGTGGTTGTGTTGAAACCGAACAACACTTTATCTTTGGCGGTGCGTTCTAAATTGACTGCGCCTTTTTTGTTCGCATATTTCACGCTTTTCAGTTCACGGATTGGAAACCAATATTGTTCAAATTCACGGATTTCGCCCGGATAAATCCAACTGTAATCGGGTTGATTGTCCGAAAACGCACCGACCATCAATTCGAGATACGGACCATCTTCATCAGTCAACATTTTATCCCACATTTCGGCTTCGGGATTGTTTCCCCAAAGGAAAAACTTTTTACCGCCGACAATATGATGATTGGCGACGTGAACCGTTCCAGAATGTTTGCCGTAATCATAACCTGCTAAAAAATCGTTATCAAAATCCCATGCGAAAACAGACGAAGGCGAACCGAAATTTTTCCACCAACTAATATCTGTTCCGTTATCGATGGGCCATCGGCGAAAATGAGTTTTGGAGTGTCCGGTGCCGAATTGTGTTCCCGGCGGGAAAATCACCTGATAATCGTTACCGCAATGCACGGAAACATTGGCCCAATACAAAATGGATTGAATTACCGGTGAACGGTTCATGATTTTTACTTTCGCTTCGACCAGCGAGGAGTTTGGATGTAACGTTAATCCGACCGACCATTTGAGCCGATGCCGTAATTCGGTTTCGCCAACCCAAACGGTGCAACTTCCATCGGGGTTTTCGATCATGCGGTGATCAATCGGCATGAAACTGGTGGGGCGGTGATGGTGTGGAATATTCCACTCCACGCCGCCGGACATCCACGCACCAAGCATTCCGATTAACGCTGGTTTCACAACATGTTGACGGTAAAAAAATTCGTAACCGTTGGTTTTATCGGTTGCGGAGAGAATCCGTCCGCCGATTTCCGGCAACACACACAAATTCACATACTTGTTTTCAAGCCGTACTGCGTTGTACGTTTTATCGACTTTGTGATCGGTCAACACATCGTAAAGCGGATACGGATAAAAAGGTCCTTGCGCTCCCTGATAAACGCGACCGGTGAAAAAAATCGGATTCGTGTCGGGGTTACCGATTTCGTAAGTCGGTAAAACAAGCGGTTCCGCTTTGATGGTCACGCTGTCCGAACTTTGGGAAGATGCCGTTTGAGGAACATCTTGAGCCGCAACTGTTTGTACTAAAACATTGCTGGCGGAAAATGTTAATAAAAACATTCCGCATAAGCACAAAACTAAGGTCAATAAACGAAATTTCATGGTTTTTTTTTCTATAAAGGAAAAAAGGAAATAAGTAATTATTTATTTAGTAGAGTGAACATTTTATCAACCATTTTTGATTCAAAATGAACGATACATGTTTTAAAGTATTTTACATCAACCTCATGACCTTATCCATTGAAGTCTGAAATCTATCGGGCGAATTTATTTTTGTACGTATGATGATAACATTTGACATGCTTAATTAATGAGGTTATGAGGTTGTTTGGGGACAAATTTTTTTGACCGATTTTGCACTTCCTACCTTTCGATGCGGCTAATGAATAGAAATAGAATATTCGTAATTGTTTATTTAAAAACGATACCTAGTAATATATCAGTGGAATAATTTTTTTGGTTCTATTTTCGTGAAATGTCCTTAAATCTTTTATGGGAACTTCTAAAAACCTAATGTAAAAAATTTATTGTTAGAAGGAACGCGGTCGTCTCGACCGCATTTTTAGGCGTTTTTTGTAAAAAAACAGGGCAGGCGAGACGCCTGCGTT
>JAITIZ010000218.1 GCA_031279215.1 Planctomycetaceae bacterium | reverse complement strand
TCTTGATTCATAATATATTTTATAACTTTTTCTATTAGAGATTCGCTTACAGAAAACGCCCCATAACCATTTTGCCAAGAGAATTGTTGCAACGACTCCTCTTTTGTTTTCAACCATTTCGACGTACCAATTTTTATTTCTTCGACCATTTTTATTAGAGTAATATTTTTCGACATTAAAACCAATATATGAATGTGGTCTTCTGTTCCATTAATTGCAAGAGGAATACAATTTAATGATTTCAAAATTCCAGCCGTGTAAGAACACAAATCATTTCGTATATTTTTATACAAAAACGGTTGGCGTTTTTTTGTACTGTAAACAATGTGAACAGCAATTTTTGTTAATGATTGTGCCATAATATCTTGCCGCCCTTTCAGGGCTTTTAATTGTCTATAATTTTAAACCCACCCCGTTGGGGCGGGCTATAATACTGACGCCCCTATCGGGGCTAAGATAAAAAACAAAAATTCCACTGATAGATTACCAAATTTCTACCGTAAACCAAGCCGGAAAAGATGATCACGAAGTGTAATATCTTGTGATAATCCTATTTTAATCCGTTCAATCATGTGTCGAATTGTTGCCGGATCGCGATTGCCGAAATATTTAGCGATTTCTTTTTTTTGTTGTCCGGTTTGACGCCACACTAAATAAACAGCTATACTTCGTGCCAAAGCAGTTGTTTTGGAACGGGAACTCCCCCGTAAATCGGCAAGTTTCAAGGAAAAATGTTTTGCGGTTTTTTTGGCAATCGTATCCATCCCGGGCCGCACTGTTTGTAAACGGTTTTGTAGAAAAAGTTCCCAGTAAGCGGTATTGATTTTCGTATCAGTTGCAACCGCTTCGAAATACATTTGGGCAAAAGTTCCGTACAATGCAGGAATTGAAATCGACAACACTTCAGCTGCCGAATCCAGTGTAGAATCAGGAAGAGAAATACGAAACGCTGTTGCCAACTCGTGCAAAAAACGTTTCCGAACCGCAAGACCAGGAAGAAAAACCGGAATTGTTGTTCCGCCAATAAGTCTTGCAGTCAATGCTTCAGAAAAAATATTGGTTTCTCCCGGATGACTGGTTGTTGTAAAAACAGCAGTTCCGCCATTGCGGATGAGATCGTCTAATGTATGACGTAATTCATCTTGCGCCCAAGGTTTGTCATGTAATTGATCCAGATCGTCGATCAACAGTAAATCCGCATGACGGTATTGACGGCGAAAATCATCTGTTGTTCGCGTATCAAGTGATTCCGTAAATAACCGCGCAAAATCAATCGCCGACAACAGAAAAGCATGAGATTTTGAGGTTAACGATTTATGATTTTTCCGCCACGCATACAAAATACCCCGCAAAAGATGGGAACGCCCAGAACCAACCGCCCCGTAAAACAACAACGGTAAACGATCTCGTGGTAAATTACCTTCGACCGCCCACTGAACAACCGGTTCCAAAACATAGTTTTCGGGACCAATCATGAACCCGCGCTGTGGTGCCGGAAAAACCGCATGGGATAACATGGAATTTTCATACTCTAACGGTTTGCCCGGAAATGGAATAAAACGAATTTCGCCCAAACTCATAACTTAAATGGGGGGAATACGGAAATTGTGGAATACAGAAAATAGCAACTCCTAATGAATATCCATAAAATACTTCAAAATCAATACACGTTAATAAATCGGAAATAACTCCGTAATTGGTGAAAACAATATTTTTGTATTAGTTTTTTAATCATTTTTAATATTTTATCGGGAATGATTGTAGTATTCAAGTCTGTTTCCCTATCTTAACTTTTTTAACTCTGTTCAGAATAAATAGATAAATTTTCCTGATTATTTCGGAATTGAGAAGGACAAAAGTAGTTAATAGTTGTCTGAGCTTCGATTTGTGTGATTTTTATGATTTTCGTAATCAACAACACACTCACAAAAATCACCAAAATCAAATAAATCACAGTTCAGACAATAATCAATTCTCTACTATTAACACCAATTGTAGGACTACAATTTCTATTTTTTGTCCGCAGATGACGCAGATTTTCGCAGATTATTTTGAAGAAGTTTTTTGAACAAAATCCCGTGTTTTCCCAATGTTTCTCTTTTCTGTCGTTTCATGAGTTCGTTTGTTATGTCATTCACAAAAAAATAATTGTTACAAATCTGCGAAAATCTGCGTCATCTGCGGACTATTTAAATAGACAGTTACCATTTTATTTATTATGGTCTTACTTCGAGTAGTTTTTTGAGAATTTCCTGATCGACTTCAAAAGTTGTTCCGTGCCTTGCATGAATTGGAAAACAAAGTTTGTTTGTTATATTTTCCCATATTTTCAAATCTTTTGATTTAACAGCTCCGAAATGATCTTTGGTATAGCAATCATAATACAAAAACCATTCATTGTTGATGTTCAAGGCGGTCGGTCCTTCAACCCAATTCGTATGCGAAATCACTCCCTGAACTTCAAACGGTCCCGCCGGCGACAAACCAATCGCAAGTAAAATATTTTTTTTTGCTTCCGGTTTGAGTGTTTCGTCCTTGTAAAACAAAAGATATTGTTTACCGTCTTTGGTAAGAAAACCATCAATAACATTGTGATTGGGATTCCAATACAGTTTTGTTTCGGAGAAATTTTTGAAATCTTTTGTTGTTGTGTAGTACATTCGGTGATTGTAATTTGTTTCGCTGGATTCGGGTGTTTCTGGAAATTTTCCGCGAACTGTTGATGACCAGATGATATAAAATGTTTGCGAAGGTTCATCGTGAAATAATTCCGGTGCCCAAGTATTTCGTGTGTTTGGTTCGTGTTCCATTACGGGAATTGAACGAACATCCGTCCATTCAATTAAATCTCTTGATGCAGCATAACCAATACTTTTACTTGTCCACGAACCGGTCCAAACCAAATGAAACACCCCATCCGGACTCCGAACAATAGATGGATCACGGAGAAGTTTGCTAACATTTTCGGGCGGAATAAAAAATGCTTTTCCTTCTTTGAGTGCTTTCCACGTCCGCCCATCCGCACTCCACGCAAAATGAAGACCGTCTTCGCCTTTTTGCGTAAAATAGGAAAAAAGCCATCGTTTGGGCGGAGATTTCAGCTCTTGAGCAAAAAATGATGATCCCAAAACCAAAAACAGAACAAAAAATAATAAAATGTGCAAAAAACGAAATATCATGTTCGGCATTAAAAATAAAGTATTAAAAAGTTAGGTAACATGCGAAAATAAATTGCCGCAAGACTTCGTAGAGGAACGAATCATCTTGCCGTAAATCAAAACATACGGTAAATTAAGTATCGTCTCCGCAAGACTCATAAAAAAATAAATTATTATGAACACAGAAAAAAACGAAAAAAAAGAATCAATCAATTTAGTTTATACTCTCCATCCTGCATTTTACGCCTTTTCCGGTAAACGCAATTGCAATCAATTTCACTTTACCATCAAGATACGCTTCGTAATATCGGCACTCTCGAATTTGTTTCATCGCTTCATCCAACAAACGATCAACTTGTTTTCGCGAATGATATTTTATTTCGGCAACAATTGTCAATCCGTGTTGACGCCATACCGCATCAACTCGTCCAA
>JAITIZ010000131.1 GCA_031279215.1 Planctomycetaceae bacterium | reverse complement strand
CGAGAACGAACAGTCCGCCGTGATCGTTCTATTTCCGATATCGTATCAATCGATAACCCGACATGTAATTGGGCTTTTGCCTCTTTAATTAATTCCCGAACCTCGTACAAAAACCGTTCCGCATCGCTGCGATCACAGACTGTTTTTTTACGGATTTCATCATCGTCCAAAAGTGTTGCCAACGCATCCATCCGTTCCTCGAAATCGTAAACCGTTGCCGTAAGAACTTCTTCGTGATAGCGACACCGCCGCTGCCCCAAGTATTACGCCAATCGAGATTTCGCCATAATCCCAGAGATGTAGTAAGCGACATCCATGAACCGGTTTCAGAGGTGATTTTGTCGTGATTGCCTTGAATAAAATAACCGGAGACAGTGCACAACGCCCCTCTGGTTCGCAACAATATTTCCAACGGCGGACGATTTCAATTATGCGGCCGTTAAGTCTCATTTGGTAAAAGCATCCGAGCTGTAGTTGCCCGAATCATTGATGCCAACGAAGATGACTTTTGAATTGCCGACGGTTATTAGGGACAGTCTGTAACTTTCGGTATTCTTTTTTAATACAATATGATTCAAAATGGCATGTAATATCTTGTTCGATTTCGCTCCGTGTAATAACTTCATATCTGCAAGCGTTTTAATCACATGTCCGCCGTTTAGTCCGCCGTCTTCAATACGGTAAAAATTGAAATTAGCCGAATCGGGAGCATTAATTCGCCAATTATGAGAATGTCCACTCACCGAAAAATCAATGTTAAATGCGTTTGCTTTATTTTTGAACCGCTGTACCAAATCGGCATGAGGCTTATCATGAGTAGAAGTAAAACCGTGATCGTGCATCAGCACAATATTGTTTACAGAAATGTCCGGTACAGGCAAACCCTCAAACCATTCGACCTGTTCGGCAAAATAAGGAACCATATCATAAAAACCATCGTGTTCCCATTGGTCGCCGCCCTCACTCTCCGCCGTGTCGAATATCGTAAAGAGGTTATTGCCGCGCCGTACTTGATAATACATATTCGTCAATCCTATTTTACGTCCTAAATCCTCAATCTTTTCATTGCAGCGCACTTCATGATTGCCGCGTACAAAAATTCCCGGAACCTCGCCGCCTGTTAATATGAATGCTCCGCATAGAAAATATTTGATTATCTGTTGTTCGTTGACATAGAAATCCGCAAAATCACCGTTGAAAATCACAAGGTCAGCATCCTGTCGGCAATACTTGGAAACAGAATCCAACAGCGAAAGCCGAAAATGCCAATCAGACGCAGCAACAATTTTCGGCTCGACAACATCTGTCGTATTTTTCAACGTAAAAGTTTTAGTATTAATGGTTTTGCCCAATTTACCGCCATAAGAAAGCCGTTCAAGAACACGTGTAGCATGAGCGGTATATTGATTTCCATCCAACTCGTTGCGCGGAATTTTCACGGCATGTATTTTGCCGATAGATTTGTAACCCGCTTCGTTGGCATAGACCGTCTTTAATTCCCCATTATAAGTATAAGTAACATAAGCCTGCGCGTCAGCGTTTGTTGCAAATACAACAGAATATTTACCCGTTCCAATATCAAAAACAACAGGTTGAGCAGCAAATTGAAAAACAAGCGGCGGAACTTTCATAATTGCCGTTATACTCAAAGTTCCTACAAAAAATACTGTCAAAATTGCCGCTATTATATTGCGTGTTTTTGTTGAGATTCTAAGATTCGGAAAAATAAGCAGTAAAAACGGTACGCCAAACAAGGCTGCAAGAAACGGAAATACATCGCTGATAATAATATAAACCGTTTCAACGTATGCTTCTTCCACAGCAATATAATTCAGCGTCCAACAGAAAACCGACAAAAGAAAAGATATACACGAAATGATAATGATCACAATAGGTATCGGTTTCTTTACAAGCACAGCCGCCGCAATACCAATGTTATAAAGCGCATTCGCTATCATCACATAAAAAAGAATTTCCGAAAAACCCTTAAACACTTCACGGTCAATAAAAACATAACCGATTCGAAGACCGTAATTGACAATCGGAGCGGAAACTGCTATCAATGCCGCCAAAACCGCAAGAAATACACCAATTATACGAAACAATTTTATTTTGCAGTTAATTTTATTTTGATCGTTCATAATGAGTAATTTAGTGTCCCCTTTTCTTTGGACAAAAATTGATTTTTGGTAATACTTTGTCAAACTTTATCCTGCCATGAATTGGTTGTTTTTGGGAACGCCGGCGTCTTGCCTGTACTCAATCCTTGTACTTGCGGGCGAGACACCCGCAATCCTAAAAACAACCCAATTTATAACAATTAAAGTATATTTTACAATTTTTCTTTTCCTCTTCAATATTTTTCTGTATTCTTTTCGTGTATTTCATTCAAAAATATTCGTAATATATCAGTATATATCAGTGGAATAATTTTTTATGTCCTATTTTTTGTGGAATTTCCTTAATTTATTATGTTTTGGGAACTTCTAAAAACATCAGGAACGCAGTCGTCTCGACTGCACGTTGCCTATAAAAAGTGCAGGCGAGACGCCTGCGTTCCTAAAAAAATGAGTTTTTAGAAGTTCCCTTTTATTAGTCCCGCACGAGGCGAGATTATTGATAGTTGATAGTTGATAGTTGATAGTGGATAGTGGATAGTGGATAGTGGAGAGTGGATAGTGTCGCAAGCGGATTACTACTTAAACGACAATAATTCCGCTTGCGACACTATCCACTCTCAACTCTCAACTATCAACTATTATCTCGCCCTTGCAGGGCTTTGGAAAAGGGGAGGAGAGTTCCTGCTCCGGCGGTTGCGTTTCGCTTGACCGCCGGTTATGCATTTCACACCCCTAGCGGAGTTAAGAGCAAAAAACAAAAATTCCACGGATATATTACGAAAAAAATACAAAAAATATAGAAAATTATTTTCAAAAAACCTTTTAAAATAATCTGCGAAAATCTTGCGTCATCTGCGGACGATTTCAATTATGTGGTTGTTAAGAAAATAGACTGTTACATTAATTTCTCAATCGTCCGAGACCTTTTGATGTTAAAACGATAGCACGCGGTTTTCGTCCCAACGTCAAAGAGAATATTGTTCAGAAACGTGGTTATCGAAACTTTGTTTTGGGGCATGAAGATGTTGCGGAAATTGATTATTGTCCCACAAAATGTTCTCGGTCTTATCGTTTGGTGATACTTCGCAAAACAATTCTCGTTAAAGAAGGGCAACGATTATTATTTCCTGAAATACGTTACTTTTTTTATCTGACGAATGTTGACACGATGCCGCCGACAGAAGTTGTTGGTGATGCGAATCAACGTTGTCAACAAGAAAATCTGATTGGTCAATTAAAGAGCGGCATGTCCTGTTCAAGTGATCCGTAGTGGACGTCAAACGATCATACGTTTATTGAACATGAATACCTGGACAATCACGTTTTTTCGTCTTTATGAATTACTCCGTCGGCACCGTATCCAACGGGAATGAACCCGTCCAGGAAGCCGGGATTTGGACGTTCCGGTACAATAATAACGCCAAACCAAAGAAAGGAACCATTCATGAAACAAAAAACAATCTGAAACAAAAAAATATAACACACTCCCCTGTAACCGTTCATCGTACGCCGATACAAAAACACAACTTAACATAGCAAAAAAAGTCCACAACTCGCTTGTTTAAGGTCTAGCTAACGTCATTGAAAAGACTTATGGAGTTTCAGCCCCCCTGCGATTTGAGGGGCTTTTGTAACTGTCGTGAACAAACATAGCACTCAGAATCTTAGTTTCAGAACCCCTGCGATTTGAGGGGCTTTTGTAACCCAGCTGGAATCCAGTCAGTCATTACCGAAAGTTTCAGAACCCCTGCGATTTGAGGGGCTTTTGTAACGGACGTGCTATAGGAAGTGCTGCTGGAGAGTTTCAGAACCCCTGCGATTTGAGGGGCTTTTGTAACACAGTTACGACTGCGTGGGATGCTGACCTGAAGTTTCAGAACCCCTGCGATTTGAGGGGCTTTTGTAACCCGATCTTCGGCAGCTGCACTACTCCAATAAGGTTTCAGAAC
>JAITIZ010000110.1 GCA_031279215.1 Planctomycetaceae bacterium | reverse complement strand
CCGATTCTTTACCAAAGCGGTTATCTGACGATTAAAGATTATGATACGGAATTTGATGAATTTATTTTAGGTTTTCCGAATGAAGAGGTGAAATACGGTTTTTTACAAGAGTTGTTGCCGGTTTATGCGCCGCCTTATGCGGTTCAGCAAAAATTTTCGGCAGTGTCCTTTATCAAAACGCTTCGTACCGGCGATATAGATAGTTTTATGAACAATTTACGTGCCTTTTATGCGAGTATTCCGTATGACCTGATGAAAAATGAACAGAAAACCGAACGTTATTATCAATTTATCTTTTATCTTTTAGTAACGTTAATGGGACAATTTATTCAAACGGAAGTCAAAACGGCTGTCGGTCGCGTTGATGCGGTAATTAAAACATCGGGCACTATTTTTGTTTTTGAATTTAAGATGTCCAATAACGGCAGTGCGGAAGACGCCCTTAAACAAATCGACTCGAAGGATTATTTAATTCCTTACACCGTCGATGAACGAAAAATAGTTAAAATCGGTGCGGAATTTAATGAGCAAGAACGCGGATTGAGCTGTTGGAAAATTGGGTGAAAATTTTTGAAATTTAAGATTACGGATTTTACAATTCCTTAACAAAATAGACAATTACATAATGAGTCAGGAACAATATTTGAAACCGAAAGTAATTCAAACGATTAAACGGCTTGATTTACGTGCGCAATTTATTATCAAGGGATTTATGCATGGTCTTCATGCTAGTCCGCTTCACGGTTTTTCCGTTGAATTTAGTGAGCATCGAAAATATACTCAAGGCGATGATCCTTCGGATATTGATTGGCTTGTTTATGCTAAGACGGAAAAATATTATATCAAAAAATATGAAGCGGAAACGAATTTGACTGGTTATCTTGTTATTGATTCGAGTCGTTCGATGGGTTACACTTATCGTCAGGAGATGACCAAGTTTGATTATTCAATTTGTTTGGCGGCTTCATTGGCTTACCTGATGGTTCACCAGCAAGACCCGGTGGGACTGATCACCTTTGATGAAACAATTAAACAATCACTCAAACCGCAGTCGCGCCGAACGCAGTTAGGGACAATCCTTTCTGTTCTTTCTAAGTTACAACCAACCGGTCAGACGAATATTTCTGCGTCTTTGATGCAACTTGCTGCAATGTTGAAACGGCAAAGTATGATTATGGTTTTCAGTGATTTATTGGGTGATGCTGATGAAATATTGAAATCGCTTCATCGTTTACGTCATTCCGGTCATGATGTTATTCTGTTTCATGTTCTCGATGAAGCGGAAACGCAATTTCCGTTTCACGGTCGTGTCGAATTGGTTAATCCCGAGTCCGACGAAAAAATTTCCGGCAACGCCGAAACATTGAAGCGAGGTTATCTTGATGCTCTTGAGGAATTTCGTAACCGTTTTCGGCATGACTGTTCAAAAACGCGAATTGATTATGTTGAATTGGATACTAGTGTTCAATTTGACAAGGCTCTTATTGAATATCTAACTCGACGAAGCGGACGCCGATAGGGAGTTGTTCCTACGATTATTTATTGAAATTTTATTAAAAAGTTATAATCGTTTCGGTATTATTAAATGAAAATTGAAACTTTTTTTATTACGTTAGATTATGGAATTTAATCCATTACAATTAACTATTTTAGCAACGATTTTTACTTGGGGCGCAACAGCATTAGGTGCGGCGGCGGTGTTTATTTTTCAGGAGATCAACCGTAAGACCATGAATGGGCTGCTTGGTTTTGCTTCTGGTGTTATGATTGCCGCTAGTTTTTGGTCGCTTCTTGCGCCGAGTATTGATTTGAGTGAGAAACTTGGTTGGATACCTTGGATACCGCCGGTTTTGGGATTTCTTGCCGGAGGTTTTTTTCTGTGGACTGTTGATAAAACGTTACCGCATCTCCACAGCGGCGACGGCGATCAGCCGGAAGGTATCCGAACAAATTGGCGGCGCAGTTTTTTATTGGTCTTTGCAATTACGTTACATAATATACCGGAAGGTTTGGCGGTGGGAGTTGCTTTTGGAGCGGTTGGTTCCGGTATTGAATCGGCAAGTGTTACGGCGGCGTTTTCATTAGCTGTGGGAATTGGTATTCAGAATATTCCCGAAGGTGCAGCAATTTCGTTACCGTTACGGCGTGAAGGACTTTCACGCAGAAAATGTTTTTGGTATGGTCAAATTTCCGGGTTTGTCGAACCGATTGCGGCGGTTTTCGGCTGTTTAATTGTTTCGTTTATTCAAGGGGTTTTACCATTTGCTTTGGCATTTGCTGCCGGCGCAATGATTTATGTTGTCGTCGAAGAATTGATTCCGACTTCGCAGGAAGACCGTAACAGTGACACAGGAACAATCGGAGCCATTGTCGGTTTTACCATTATGATGCTTCTTGATGTTGCACTTGGATAAAAAAGAAACAGTAATATTTCATCGGAATTTTATAAATAACTTACAATTACGGATCATTCAATAATCAAGAGGCCGGCAACTTTTTTCCGCAGAAATAGTGCCTCAATTTTTTTACTCTTACCGGAAAACAAAAATCTTGAAAACTTTATTGACGACTCTTGAAAAAACCGATATTCAGAGTAAAATATTCTCTTTAATCCGTTAAAAATTAGGAAAACAAGAACAAACGGACAATTTGATTAATTATTGCAATCAATAATGTATTCGGGTTGAATGATTCTGTTAAATGTAAAACGTCATGATTTACAGGTGATGGTATAATATGATATTGCGAACGATTATTTTAATTATTGTTATTTTTTTAATACCGGTATATTCGAATACCCAGGAAACGCCGTTAAATCTTGATGGTCTTGATACGATTATTAAAGATAAAGAAAATACGGCTGTTGACAAGGATACCGCAGTCGAATCACCCCCAATATCCCCGCAACAACCCGCTTTGGTAACTTCGGCGGTATCATCGGATGTTCCATCACCGTCAGATACCGCATTGACGAAAACACCGTTACGGAAAAATCGAAATTCGTTTTGGAATCTTATTGCTGCCAGTGGTTTGATTGGTTATACAATTATATTGTTATCATTATTTGCTGTTGCTCTGATAATCGAATACTCATTGACTATTCGTTCTAAAATTTTGATGCCGCCTGGTTTTGCCGATGAGGTTCTTCAACTTCTTTCGCAAGGACAATGGGCGGCATTCGTACAGAAATGTCAGTCAGATATGAGTCCGCTTGCCCAAATTCTTCACGCTGGAATAAAAGAGTACGAATTTGGTTGGGACGCCATTGAAAAAGCCGTCGAAGAAACAACCGCCGAACAAGCATCACGTCTGTATCGAAAAATCGAATATCTAAATGTAATCGGTAATATTACCCCTATGCTCGGATTACTTGGAACAGTTGTCGGAATGGTAACCGCCTTTCAGCAGCTTGCCGAATCAGAAGGTTACGCTAGAGCCGCTGATCTTGCCGGCGGAATTTATCTCGCCCTAATCACAACTGTCGAAGGATTACTCGTTGCCATTCCTTGTCTGGCATTGTATTCCATTTTCGGTAACAGAATTGCAGCATTGATTTCCGAAACAACTTTTGTTGTAGAACAAGTGTTGCTGCCTATCAAAAAAAGTTTTACACGAAAAAAATAAACTCGGTGATTGACAAAAATTCCACTAATATATTTACGTTATTTATTATTTTCAGGAAGGCACTGGCAAATGAAAACGCCGGATTATTTAAAACCGAAATGTTTTTCGTCGAATCTTACGCCGATGATTGATATTGTGTTTTTACTTATTATTTTTTTTATTGTTTCCAGTAGTCTGATTCAACAGGATGTTTCCGTACCAATTGATCTTCCCCAAGCCGAAACCGCTGTACCAACAGAAGAATCAGAAACCCGTAAAATTACAATTAATATACCCCAATCAGGAACCGTTTTAATCGGATCACAAATAATTAATCAAAATCAATTACGTGAATATCTGATACAACAACAGCATCTATGGGGCGAAGAAACCGAACTTCGTATTCGTACAAATAAAGATATTCCTTTCGGGGAAATTGAACCCATTCTTGTTCTTGCTGCCCGTTGTCAAATTTGGAACGTTTCATTTTCAGTTACGGAAAAACATTGACCGGTTGCCGTTAATTACAACAAACAACAAACAACAACAACAACAACAACACGAAACGAAAATAACAATGCCAGATCGATTTAATCCGATTTTTGTTTTTGAAATACGTCAGGCAGTCCGAAACCGTTTGATTTTGGGGGCGTTGTGTTTTTATCTTCTATTACTTATTGTTTTGGTTGGTTATGAACTAATCTCTGCCCAGCAAAACGGTTTATTGGCTAGAGAACATCTTCATTTTGGTGCGAAATTAGCCGGTTCTATTTTACGGTTACTCAATAGTTTTTGTCTTGGTATTCTTCTGATTTATACGATAATAACAACGATTGATCAGGGATTTCACCAGGAAATATTGTTTCAAACTCCAATTGATTCCCGCATAACAGGATTTGGTAAAACGTGGACGGCAATATTACTTACGTCCTTGTTTTATATTGTAACGTTACCGTTTTTGACAATTACCTGGATGCTGCGCGGTGTTGATATTCTGATATTGGGATGTACGTTGTTTATACTTTTTCTTCTAACACAAGTCATCAATATTTATGTTACGGCGGCATTTTTGCGATGCCGTGACACAAATCATTTATTGACGGCGATTTTGGGATTGGTTGTTGTTTTTCCGTTGTTGGGAGGAATATGGTTTGGTACGGATCGTTTTTTGTTATTTTTTGAAGATTTTGAAGGAGTTGGAACCTCGTTTTACCTTTTGTTTGGAGTTCTTGTATTCACTTTTATTATGTTTATGAATGTTACTGAAATGTTCCGAATGAACTGGCAATTATCGTCACCCAACCGACGATTCTGGATCAATGCCTGTTTTCCATGGCTTGGATTTGTTTTGGCAATTGGTCTTAGTATCTCTATTGTTGTACCGGTTACGATGATTATGACAATAATATTTCAATTTATGTAATTCTTTCCAATATACTTTAAAATTGGGCGAACCTTAAAATTCAAAGAACCATTTACGTATGATAAAAAAATACGAGTTGTTACGTTTTTTTGAATCAATTTTGATATAATCATCGGTCTGTTTTATTTTGTTACAATTTACCTTTTTACATTTTTTATTTTCTTTATGCTTTATGCGGTTATTTTAGCGGGCGGTTCAGGAACACGGCTTTGGCCCGAAAGCCGGCAATCTCTGGCGAAACAGTTTTTGTCTTTTGAAACCAATCGGACAATGCTCGAATCAACAGTTCATCGGTTAAGTTCGTTAATTCCGATGGAGCGGGTTTGGACACTTACCGGACAATCCATGATTGGATTGATTGAAAAATCGTTACCTGATTTACCCCAAGATCACATTTTAGCGGAACCGGCGGCAAGAAATACGGCACCCTGTATTGGTTGGGCAGCCGTAAAACTTTTCAGGAATGCCCCGGATGCAACCATGATTGTATTACCGTCAGATCATGTGATTCAGCCGGACGCTGTTTTTTGTAACACATTACAGTTTGCGGCGGATCTTGTTGAGGAAGTACCGGAACGTCTTGTTACACTTGGAGTTAAACCGACGTTTCCGTCAACATCGTACGGTTATATTCAACGGAACCGTAATTCGCCGTTGGAATCGGTTGCTGCTGAAAAATGGAAAAATCTGACTACGGCATTCAATGTTGTTCGGTTTCACGAAAAACCGCCATTGGAAAAAGCATTGGAATTTTTGAAATCGGGTAATTTCGGTTGGAACGCCGGAATTTTCGTCTGGAAAGCAAAAACAATTTTGGAACTCCTCAACCGTTTTGAACCCGAAATCGGGGAACATCTTAACATAATTGCCGATGCGGTTGGAACGGATCAGGAACAAACGGTTACGGAACGAATTTTTCCGTTGATGAAAAAAATCTCAATTGACTTTGCGGTCATGGAACGTGCTGAAACAATTATTATGCTTGAAGCGTGTTTTTCATGGGATGACGTGGGAACATGGTGTTCGCTTGACCGGCTTTATGCGGAACAACATGATGTTGAAGGAAATCTTGCTGTCGGTTCAAAAATTCTGGCGATTCATTCTTCAAACTGTATTATTCGCGGGAACGATCCAAAACATCTTTTTGCGTTACTTGGCATGGAAAATATTATCGTTGTGCAAACTCAAGACGCTACACTAATTGCACGAAAAGATTGTGAAGAATCGGTTCGGGAAGTAATTGAAGAACTCAAAAAACAAAACTGGAACGAATACCTTTGATTCGGAATTTAGGATTTAATCGTTGTAACTATTTATTTTCAGTCCGCAGAGTACACAAATTTTCGCAGATTTTGTAATCTATCCGTGGAATAATTTTAAACTACTCTTACTTGAATTTTCGGTATTTATTTTCGGTATTTATTTTCGGTATTTGTTTTTAACTATGTATTCATTAAAATCGCCCTGAAAGGGCACCCAGCATTAGCGTAGGGCAACGCCCTACGTAACAAATATAATACACCAAAGCCCTGTAAGGGCAGAATAATAGTTGAGAGTGGAGAGTGCCGCAAGCGGATTACTACCAAAACGGTAATCATTCCGCATGCGACACTATCCACTCTCAACGATCCACTCTCAACTACAGTATGTTGCCCTTTCATGGCTTGATTTCAAAGGCGAAACCATACGCAGGGCGTTGCCCTACGCTATTGCTGATTGCCCCTACGGGGCAAATTTGTACACAATTTTTTGACTCGAGAACAAAAATTCCACTGATAAATTACCAGATTTTTAATACCTTTTGTTATTAACTTGAAAAATGAAATTGATGACTGCAAGAAGTATAAATTTTACGTGAATTGTTACACAAATTTTTATTGACAGGATTCTTTTTATGTCTTCACCGTTTGATCATTCTCAACTCATTGATGTTCCGTTTGTTTCATGGAAATCTATGTCGTTATTTGATACGTCGCGTATTGCGTGTACGGCGTTTCTTTCCAAAGACAAAAGTCTTTTGGCGGTTGGTTATGTTGACGGATTAGTACGGTTGGTCAATCCGCAAACCGAAACCGTTCAAACCTTACCGCATCGGCATCAAGACCGTTGTGTTACTCTGACGTTTTCCGATAACGGAGATAGACTTCTTTCTCCGTCGCTTGATTCGACCGTCCGTATTTGGGATACGAAAACCAGTCAGCAACTGCTCAAGTTTAATGTATTCGGAGCGGCTTGTTTTGGAGCATTTTCACCGGACGGTAAAACAATCGCAACCGGTACAATGGGTCCCATTTTCACCACCCAATTTTGGAACGCCGAATCAGGTGAATGTCAAGCCGCATTCGATAAACATAAGAATCTCATTTATCATTACATTTTTCTCGACAATGAACAGGTTATCTCTTTAGCCGCCGACAAAACTCCTTATTTATTGAACGTTTCAACCGGTAAACCAATCAGAGTTTTTGTCGGACATAAAAATACAATTTATTCAGGAAACTTGTCGTCTGACAAAACACAATTGATATACTTGATTGGGAAAAAGAGATCGTAAAACGAAATAATGATACGATGAAAGAATTTATGAGTTTGCGCAGGAAAAAATGTGAAAAAATTCTATGTATTGGGAATAAAATTGTCTCTAACATTGATGATAATTGGGATGATGAAATTGCTTCCCAAGCATTTAGTAAAGTAAAAATACCTTGGGAATCAATAGGTAATATTACTTTAAATGGTCCAACTGGTATAGTCTTTCCTCCCGCTGAATGTGTAGAAAACGAGTTACTACGTAAAAAATATCAGGCAGAATTAGATGAAACAAAAAAACAAACATTACGTGCAAAAATTCAAAAAATCGCCAAGAAAACATGTCAAGAGAAAAAAAGTATTGTCAAGAGTTTTGTGATTGACTTGTATTCAAACAAACCGTTTGCAACTGTGGAGCTTGAAACATTGCTAAAAGAGTACAATATTGACGAGAAATTTTCGCAAGATATCCTTGATACCGTCAAAAAACAAATAAAAAGTAAGTAAAATAGTAGTCCACAAAACATGACAATGTCGCGGATTAATTTGTCGATGATCTGATATTATTTTTCATATTTTTTTGCTTCAAAAATAGGTAATCCGGTTGATTCTTTCTTCGGCAGGTTCAAAATCAGATTTTGTTAAAATCTCAATGACAATATCCAATGGTTGGATAAAGCCCGAACACATTTTACCGGTTCACTTCAAAGAATCAAAAATGGAACTGTTCATTATAATGCACAATAATTCCATCCGTTGTTTCACCAAGTATATATTTTTATCTCGAAAATACCAATGCATAGTACAATAAAAACAATTTTATTGATAATCGTTTACACAATAACTGTTGTGTTGACAGAAAAAATTGCATACTGTCATGACGACCTACATGATATCATTCATCTTGTTCAGGACGACAATAGCTGGCGATTCTTTTTTTCGAAAGAAAAAAAAGTATTTCGCACGGATATCTCGGATGAGCTGCGACAAATAGTTGACTTGATTGGGGCATTAAGAAATGCCCAAGCAATTGATATTTTAGCAGAAAAATTGTTTCAGCCGTCAAGTTTGTCGCGTAATCCGCCAAGAGGTTATGAACTTTATCCATGCATCTTGGCATTAGCTCGACACGATTCCGCCACATTGGACTCTGTACTTAAAAAATGTAAAAATGGATATGATCCATTTATTGTTGAGGGATATTTCAGCAAATTACTTCCCAAAGAATCATTTTTTGCAATAGTCGACGAGTATCTTGAAATGGATAAAACGCATATTAATTCAAATCAAAAAGAGTACTTATTAGAAATGAAAACGTATTTTTCTGAATTGTTAGCAGAAAAAAATGAACTTCCGCCCTTAAGTAAAGCTGTAATGAATCATCCGCTTTACAAAAAACGTCAATCGGCAATTGACTTAAATCTTTTGATATTGAAGGAACAAAAGAATATCATCGAATTGAATATCAAAACGTTTAATGCAATTCAAAAACTTGGCGAACTTCGATCAGTTGAGGCTGTTGAAGTATTGACCCCTTATCTTCTACTTCAATCGAAAACGGAATTTATCAAACCGGACGAAAAATATATTACATTACAAAAATATCCGGTGGCAATATCTCTTGCTCAAATTGGTACTCCATCAATTCGCGGTTTATTAAAGGAAGTTGCTAAAGGTAAAGACGAACCGGAATATATTGAAACGGCTTATAAAACGATGTCAACAATTTTACCTTCGGCGGCAATTCTTGGTTTTGTTGACGAAGCTATTGAAAACGAAAAAGACCAAGAAGCCAAAAAACGTCTCGAAAAACTCTATCCCTTACTCCCACAACAAGAGGAAATCAAAAAACGTCTCAATGAGAAACATGAAACAGAAAAAAAAGAAAATACAAGAAACTAAAACCAGAAACAACAAGAACAACACCATTAGGTAAATATTTTTGTAATATATTTACCGGACGGATTCTTATTGTTTTGTGAATTAGGTTTTATTTTACATCCTTTCTTTTTGTTCAGCAAATCAGTAATTCAGTTGTTTTTTTGCCGGTAGGTTCAAAATCAATTTCAGTTAAAATCTCAATCAAAATTGATATTACAAAAATGAATTGGCTCGTGTGTTGGAATGGCTTAATAAGATACAATAATTTAATCGCCGAAGTTGCTCATGGTACTGGAATTCCAAACGCAAAAACGTTACACTTTTACAAGGTTTAATTGCATTTGCAAAAGAAGACTATAAAACAACGGAAAAACACTGGAACTTGTTAGCGGAACTGGACAAAGAATTTTACGCGCAACAAAAAGTGTCTGGTTGGGAAAACGCCACGACGCTTGCAAGATTAACATGGAATTTACGCAACCAAAAAGGTTCACTTTATACAACACCGGAAGAGATGGCAAGTTTTAAAGATACGAAACGGCGTATGGCTGTTCTGGTTGCAGATTTATTTTATGAAAGCGAACAACACCAAAAAGCGTTGTCAATTTACCAACGGCTCGAAGAAAATCGGGAATTCGGTACACTTTCGAAAAATGAATTGGCGTATGTGATGTTTGCGATTTTTGCATGTTTGTGTTGGGACAAAAATATGAATGAGATTAAATATATTGAACCCAAAGCAAAACTCTTTGATGATACACCAATCGCGGAACGAGCAATTTTCAGCTATGCTATTCGCGTTTCCAAGACGGGAACATTGGCAGGTTTCATGCGATCCATTCGAACATTTGAAATGTTTTTGTCGCGTTTTCCGAAATCATCGAAAACCGATGATGCTTTGATTTG
>JAITIZ010000057.1 GCA_031279215.1 Planctomycetaceae bacterium | reverse complement strand
TTTTAAACACGAAATACACGAAATTTCACGAAAAACACTAAAGTTATCTAAAAAACCTTTCGTGTTTTTCGTGTGTTTCGTGTTAAAAAAAATTAAACACAAAATAGACAATTACTTCCGCTTGCGACACTCTCCACTCTCCACTTTTCACTATCAACTACTCTCTCACCCCTAGCGGGGTTAAGAGGTCGCACCTGTTAGGTTTGGTTTGTTATTGTGTTGTACGCGGTTGGTTTTTCATTTCCGTCCGTCAACAGGGTCAAGTCGGCGAGTACGCCGACGCAATGTATCAGCGATACATTGCCTACCTTTCGAAAACATAATGGCAATACAAAAACAACAAATTGATAACAGGATTGAGTATAATTGGAATATTTCCTATCAAATCAATTGGATTCAATTGACATGAGTCCGTCTAACCATTAAATTCATAAATGATCGTAATGTTCTGTCAAACCACATCGGAGTAAGACGTTTTAGAGAACCTAACATCAACTTATACTGTATCCTGTAATAATTTGGTCTTTTAGTAGGAACGCGGGTGTCTCGCCCGTAATAATGGTCATTTCGTGCAGGCGGGACGCTTGCGTTCCTAAAATCACCAATTTATGACAAGGATAAAGCATAATAACGATCCACGATCCACTATATTAACAATTTATGACAAAACATATTTTTATTACCGGCGGAGTTGTTAGTTCTCTTGGTAAGGGGCTTACGGCAGCATCACTCGGAATGTTGCTCGAAGCACGGGGCTTGTCTATCCGAATGCAAAAACTGGATCCGTATTTGAATATTGATCCGGGAACAATGAGCCCTTATCAACACGGAGAGGTTTATGTTCTCGACGACGGGGCAGAAACCGATCTCGATCTAGGACATTATGAACGCTTCACCAGCGGATACCTCTCAAAAAATAGCAGTTGGACAACCGGAAAAATTTATCGGAATGTTTTACGCCGTGAACGGAAAGGAAAATATCTTGGTAAAACGGTTCAGGTAATTCCGCATATTACAAATGAAATCAAACGTGCAATTCGAAGTTTGCGGGGACATCATGTTGATGTTGTGTTGACGGAAATTGGCGGGACAGTCGGTGATATAGAAAGTCTGCCGTTTTTAGAAGCAATTCGTCAATTTGCATTGGATACCGGACGCGAAAACTGTCTTTTTATACACCTAACTCTACTCCCCTACCTCAAATCTTCCAAAGAACTCAAAACAAAACCAACTCAACATTCCGTAAGCCGATTACGCCAAATTGGGATTCAACCTGATATTCTGGTTTGCCGGACAGAACATTCCCTCAATAACATAGAACGTGATAAAATCGGTCTGTTTTGTAATTTGGAAAGCCGTAATGTGATTGAAGAGAAAGATGCGGATTTTTCAATTTACGAAGTTCCGATTACACTTCAACAACACGGTCTTGACCAACGGGTGATCGAGTTTTTCTGGCGCAATCTGGAATACCGCAATCCGCCGGATTTAACCGCATGGTTCGATATTTTGGATCGGCTGCGTCATCCATTGCATGAAGTAACAATTGCTGTCGTCGGTAAATACGCCAAACATAAAGACGCTTATAAATCAATTTATGAATCACTTGACCATGCCGGTATTAAAAATCGTGTAAATGTGCGGGTTCGCGGTATTCCGAGTGATGAACTTGATTTAAGTCAACTAAAAGAAGTCAACGGAATTTTGGTTCCCGGCGGATTCGGTGATCGCGGTGTGGAAGGGAAAATTGAAGCAGTACGGTTTGCACGGGAACAAAAAATCCCCTTTTTCGGAATTTGTCTCGGAATGCAATGCGCTGTGATCGAATTTTCACGCAATATCCTTGGTTTTCACGAAGCAAACTCAACAGAATTTGAACCAACAACCCGCCATCCCGTCATTACACTCATGGATGCACAACGAAATGTTACCGATAAAGGCGGAACAATGAGACTCGGTTCACAACCAACTGTTCTTATTTCAACAAGTCAGGTGTTCAAGTGTTACGGCAATACCCATATTTCGGAACGGCATCGGCATCGTTTTGAATTTAACAATAACTATCGTGAACAACTTCATAATCACGGATTATTGATTGCCGGAACAAGCCCCGATGGTAAATTGGTTGAGGTGATTGAGTTACCGAATCACCCTTGGTTTGTCGGTGTCCAGTATCACCCCGAATTTAAATCACAACCAACCAAACCACATCCCTTATTTGACGGCTTTATTGCCGCCGCTGTTCAGCAACACGGAAAACAAAAAATAATATAAGATTTTGAAATATTTCAGTGGAATTTTTGTAGAGGACAACAATAGTAGCGCTGAAAGGGTATTAGGATTATAGCCCGCCCCAACGGGGTGGGTTACAAATCAACCCTAATTAACAAGCCCTGAAAGGGTGATAGGAAATTTTAAACGGTTCGTCATTTAATCATCTTCCCGTTTCCCTTTCAGGGCGTTGGGTTGGGAGGGAGAACTTAAACCCACCCCGTTGGGGCGGGCTATAATACTAACGCCCCTATCGGGGCTAAGGTAAAAAACAAAAATTCCACTGATATATTACAGATTTTGAAATATTCCAATAAAAAAACACAAAAATTCTGCTCTTATAAAGCCGAATTTCAAAATGTAATAAACCTCGTGCTTTGAAGATGAACTCTTTCAACAGTGAAAAAATTTAACCGCAAACTTTGAACAATGAATTTATTTCCATTTATACTGACGGCGTTTTTTGTTGTAGTGATGTTAATGATTGCTGGTTGGGGATTGCGCCGGACGTCAAATGTTCATGATTTTTTTCTTGGCGGTCGTACTCTTGGACCATGGATTTTGGCGTTTTCTTACGGGACGGCTTATTTTAGTGCGGTTATTTTTGTCGGATTTGCCGGCAAGTTTGGTTGGCAATTCGGGTTGAATGCTCTTTGGGTTGGTATTGGTAATGCTGTTATTGGTTCAGGTTTGGCGTGGCTGGTTCTTGGTCAACGAACGAGACGAATGACACACAACCTCCATGTTCAAACAATGCCGGAATTTTTTGCCGCACGGTATGAAGCCCATACAATGAAAATTATTACAGCATTGATTATTTTCATTTTTCTGACTCCGTATTCTGCATCAGTGTTTACGGGGTTGAGTTATTTGTTCGAAATTGTTTTTGAACGGAAAATAAGTTTTACTGTTGTATTGACGGTTATTTCGCTAATTTCGTTCATTTACATTACCTTCGGCGGTTACAAGGCAATTGCCCGAATTGATTTTATTCAAGGAATGATTATGTTCGGCGGTTCGCTGCTGATGGTTTTTGTAATTGCCAAAAACTATGGCGGAATCTTCGCCGCCTCAACAGAACTCTCTGAAAAACTCAGTGAACGAATTGTTACCGGTGAAATTAAATCTCCGCCTTGGTTTGTTCTGCCTTCGGTTGTGTTTATGACCTCACTGGGAGTTTGGGGACTTCCGCAAATGGTACACAAATATTACGCAATCCGTGACGAAAACGAAATCAAACGCGGCGCATTAATTACAACAGTTTTTGCCTTAATAATCGGTTGTGCTGCTTATTTCACCGGCGCAATGACCCATTTAATGGAACCGGACAAAATCCCCTACACAATATCAAAAAGTGTTAATTTTGATCAACTAGTTCCTGATTTAGTTGCGTCGCATTTACCGGAAGTCTTGTTAGCAATTATTTTGTTACTTGTTTTATCGGCGTCGCTCTCAACATTGAGTTCTTTGGTTCTCGTATCGTCTTCGGCAATTGCTATTGATTTATACAAAAGTTGCAATCCCAAAGCATCCAATCGATCAGAATTATTGTTAATGCGATTATCTTGCGGGATATTTATTCTGATTTCTTATTTAATTGCGTTATTCAAACCGGCGTGGATTGTATCATTGATGTCGATTTCGTGGGGAGCAGTGGCCGGTTCCTTTCTGGCTCCGTATCTTTACGGGTTATTTTGGAAACGAACAACAAAATTAGGTGCTTATGCCGGAATGTGGACGGGGTTATTAGTTGCCAACGGGTTGTACTGGTATTGGTTTGTTACGGAAAGCGCTGCCGATGCCGGAGCCCGTGCTCCGCTTGCCGCATCTATCGCAATGATTGTACCATTAATTATTGTTCCGGCAGTCAGTCTAATAACATCGCCGCCCAAACCGGAAACAATTCAAAAAGCCTTCGAATAACTGTTAACGTAACTGTCTATCTTATCTTTTACCGCAGAAGACACAGAGGAAATTTTTAAATCGGATTCAAATCATTATTTTGAATTGTCGTTATACTTCCAATCAAAAAGAAAAAAATTAAATCTCCTTCTCTGTGAACACTGTGTTTTCTGTGGTTAATTACAATAGACAGTTACTTACCTAATTATTAACGGCTTTTAATTTAATGGTAACGGTTATGGTTTGGGCGGTTTTTTGCCGTATTGGGCTTCGTATTGGGCAACGAATTTCTCTTTAAGACTCGGATCGCAAAGGAAACATTGTGATTCTGCCCGATTGTGTTCGTTGCACCAATCGCCTGATTTTTTGAGTTCTGCTGCTACTTTACTGTTGCAAAGCGAACAGATATTTTCCGGTAACTCATGTGACACACACCAACCGTCCACTTCATGCACCGACTCTTGCGTTGCCGAAGTTCCTTCGGTGTGGTCATGACCGTCACCCGCTGTGTGTACATGAGTGCTCCCAGTGGGCGTGTTATC
>JAITIZ010000696.1 GCA_031279215.1 Planctomycetaceae bacterium | reverse complement strand
TCGATTTCTTCGTTTGTCATATTATGATTAGTTGTGAGGATATGTCGTGCGATTTGATTCTTTGGGTCTTTTCGTAATGTTTTAATATGTTCGTTGCGCATATCTTCAGTTGTTTTTTTGCGTTGTGATCGGCGTGTGGGGAGGGTTTGGGGTATGTTGTTTTTTCTGTAATTTTTTTTGTTGCTGCTCTAATTCGTAACGTTTTGCGGGAAAGTATTCTAATCGGGGTGAGTCTTTTCTATTCAATTCATACGCCCAAGTTTGTTCTGTTCGTTTGTATCTTCCGTCCCAACCCCATTGGTTATTGAAATAAACATCTCGAAGTATTTGTGAAGCCGGCAGCCAGATATAAATTTTGTGATTATTTTCCATGTATTCGTTGCGATATTTTTCAAGTGCGAATTTTAGATATTGGATTGTACGATATTCGGGAACTTCCATTGCCGCCGCAAAAGCGAATCTCTGAACCCAATCATCCCACACGTTTTTTGAATTTTTATGTTTGTTCCATTCTTGGAAAATTATGTTTTCGGCGTGTTTGAATAGTTCGTATCGAGACCAACCGATGGTGTATTTTGCCGGCGTGTCGAGTTCGATTAGTTTCAACATCCGGTCGAGTGCTTCTTCGCGGGGCAGGGCTTCGGCAAAAATAAAACCGTCAAAAGATTCTTTATTTGTTGGTATTGTTTGAGGGATTTGGATAATTGGGGTATTTTTGGGTGTTTGGGGTGTTGTTGTGTTTTGGGGCGGGTTGCGGTTCGGGTGTTGATTCGGGGGCAACGTGTGCGGTTTGGGGTGTTGGTTCGGGTTTGGGTTCTGGTGTTGCTACCGGTGTTGCTACTGGCAGCGATGGAATTGTTGCCGCCGACTCCGCCAACGGCGGAAAACAACCGCCGAGTATTTTTTCTATCTCTTTTTCAAAATCTTTTTTGTTGGTTGGTTTAGTTTGTTTAAACAAGCTAGTTAGTTGCGCCGAGGTTGACCGGCTTTCTACGCCGGTTGACCGGCTTTCTGCACCGGTTGACCGGCTTTCTACGCCGGTCAACCGGCATTCTGATCCAATTGAATACAATATAGTGCCATGTTCATTTTGCTCTTTATTAATAATTCCTTTTATTGTTAATATTTTGAGTTTATCACGGGCATATCGCTCAGATATTTTTAGAGTTTCAATTATTTGTTTTTGGGACTTTGGCACATTGATAATATAGAGAAAGAAAACTATTAATTTTTCTTCCGGTGTGGATAATTGAGAGAAATCGATCATAGAATCCTCCCTTCTTTCGAAAAGAGGAAAAAAGAAAAATCTGGACGGTGTATAGAAACACCGCCAGACACGTTGTATGGGTAGCAACTGGTAGCCCCGCTAGACACAACGGAACAACCCCCATATACTGAGATCGTCGGGGCTCGAACCCGAGACCTACGGATTAAAAGTCCGTTGCTCTACCAACTGAGCTACGATCTCAAAGAAATGAGTATCCTACACGAATATCAAATTGCGCCAAGGGGGCAGTCGCGGTTTAGTTTAAAAGTTTATTCTTTTTTTCCGAACTCGTTCCCAATAACACAAAATTCGTAACAAATAATTGCTTGATAATTTCACCTAATCCGCAATATTAATTCCTTAAACTATAATCGTTATTTTAATAATTTCAATCGGAAATCAGATTATTGCCTGACAAATTTTCTTGTTGGAAAGAAATTTTCACTAAAATTATCAAATTTGTTTGGGTTGGCAACAATGAATTTTTTCAATAAATTCGCTAAAAACGTTTTAATTTTTACTGCACGTTTGTTGAGCGGGGCAACAGTTCTTTGGTATGAATCGCAACCGGATTTGTGCCAACGGGTTTATTTTGCCAATCATACGAGTCATCTTGATGCTTTGGTTATTTGGGCGGCATTACCGTACCAGATTCGTGAAAAAACCCGAATGGTTGCCGCCCAAGATTATTGGGACGCCGGGCTTGTCCGACGTTATATCTCGCGGAAATTACTCAATGCCGTGTTGATAGAACGTGAAAATGTTAGCCTGAAAAATACGCCTATCAAAGTAATGATGGACGAAATGAAAGATGAATATTCTTTGATTCTGTTTCCCGAAGGCGGACGTTCCGTAGATGGGCATCTCGGTGAATTTAAAAGCGGTCTCTATCACCTTTGCAAAAAACGCCCCGACCTAGAACTAATTCCGGTTTATCTAAACAATATGAATGGAATTTTACCGCGCGGTAAAACACTTCCGGTTCCAATGCTTTCCCGTGTTATTTTCGGACCGCCCATGTGGCTCGAACAAGATGAAAAAAAAGATTTATTTCTCAACCGAGCCCGCAAAGCCATTTTGCAACTCAAAGAACTTGAGGAACATTATGAAGAACATGAGGAATACTATGAAGAATACAAAGAAAACTAATCCCAACACCAAGAATTTTCCAATAACTGTATTACCGCAAATTTTTGTATCAATGGGAATTTCCGGTTTATTGCCGGTCTTGGCTGCTAACCAATATCGTTATTATCGCCGAACCGGTTTTACTTTACTGGAACTTTTGATTGTTCTCGGGTTAATTGTTGCGATTTTGGGTCTTGGTTTTTCTGGGATTAGACGTCTCCATGCCCAAAATCAATTGAAAAGTACCACACAACACCTTCAGAATATTCTTTACAAAACACGGCTTGATGCTATTAGAACCGGTAATGCTATTGTTTTTCGTTATCAATACAATAGTCCTGTTTTTGAAATTCTACCTAAAGACTTGTTCGATCAACGGGAACAAAACCGCGAAAATTCCCAAGCAATTGCCGTTGGTTCAGAACTTCTACAAGAATCATTATCTATCCCGACAGAACTAATTTCATTAGAATCAGAAAAAATGACTGATTATGGGGGTTACCAAAAAATGTTGCCGAACTCAATTGTGTTTGGTTCTAAACAACCGGCAATGGCAACAACCGTCAATGAAAATGGGCAATTACCGCAACCAATTTCTGTTGATCATTGGTCTGCGCCCATTCTTTTTTTTCCTAACGGGCGGACTTCACAAGTTACAATAACGTTACAAACAACAAACCGTTACCGCTTTCAGCAGGAATTAACTCTTCGCGGTTTGACCGGAACCGCAAAAATTAAGTAATTATTCGTAATGATTCAGTAGTACGAAAATTCCACTGATATATTACAATGCAAGAAGGATAATTACTGTTGATATACTCATTGCACATTAAAATTCGGTTTTATAAGAACAGAATTTTTGAGTCTTTTATTTAAAAATCCTGTCAATTTTGTTTATCCATCACAATCTGTTGATTCTGTCAAAAACCAAAAACCGAATTGTCAGGTGTGATGAGTGTATTATGAACGTTAGATTTTCTCAGATAAATTGCCCTTTGGAGAGAGGGAATTGTCTATTTTAGGCAGATTTACCTAGCGATTGTTTCCCCAAAATTCCGAAACTATCTGAAAAAATTAAAAAAAAATTTTCCTGTAAGTATTTCGATAGGTTTTCTACGTTTTTGAACGAAAAATCAAAAATCTATTTTAATTACAATTATATTTTGTGTAATCAGATTTTATTCTAACTGTTGTCATTTTCAATTGTTCGGAACGGAGATGATTCAAACGGTTTTTAATATCATACCCGATTTTGCGCAACGGAAAACGCGGAAGCCGTTAAATATAACGGCTGTCATATTTAACGGCTGTGTTTTTTTTCAAAAATTTACGTTGCATGGTCTTGCGGAATTGAATTACTCTTATAGAATAACGAAACAATCGAAAGACAAATTATTGTAAAATGTTTTTCGTACATTACATTAAAACCGCTACTTATTTTCGGAGAACAAATTATGCCGGAACAAAACAATTCCCAAACCGTGTTAAGTCCCCAGTCTGCATATCAACTTGCCAATGTTACCAAAACTGATGCTCAGTTTGGTTCTTTGACTCCGCGTTGGTTACCTCGTTTTTTGGACTGGAAGGCGCTTGAAACAGGTATTTTCCGTTTGAACAAAGTTCATGAAGGCGAAACACCTTTGGATGTTCTTTGCCGCAATGCATTAGAGGAAGGTCAAGTTCCTGAAGGGTTCATTGATTATGAAACAGCTCCTCGTGAATACCGTCTCAATTCCATTTCAACCGTCATCAATATTGATACACGTATTGCCGACTTGTACAGCAGTCCTTACGATCAAGTCAATGAACAAATCCGGTTGGCAGTCGAAAGTCTCAAAGAACGGCAAGAAAGTCAACTTGTTAATAATGATGATTATGGTCTTCTCAAAAATGCAGCCAATTCGCAACATATTAAATCTATTTCCGGTTCGCCAACCCCGGACGATTTCGATGAGCTTATTTCAAAAGTTTGGAAAGAGCCTTCGTTTTTCTTGGCGCATCCTCGTGCGATTGCGGCGTTTGGGCGTGAGTGTACACGCCGCGGAGTTCCACCGGCAACTGTTTCGTTTTATGGGGCACCATTCCTCACATGGCGCGGGATTCCAATTGTCCCAACCGATAAACTTTTCGTCGATGGTCACAAAAATCCGCAAAGTAAAGCCGGTAAAACAAATATCTTGCTTGTACGAACCGGTGAAAAAAAACGCGGTGTTCTCGGTTTGCATCAGACCAATCTGCCTGGCGGTGTTACTCGCGGTTTGGCGGTACGATTTATGGGTGTTGACAAACAAGGAATTGCTTCCTATTTTCTCTCCGTCTATTGTTCACTCGCAATTCTTGCCGATGATGCGGTTGCCGTATTGGAAAATGTTGATGTCGGTAATTACTATTCGTACAAATAAGTATGAAATTGTACAAAAAAGGATAACACACAAATGACGAAAAAAATATTCCTTTTTGTTTTGTGTGTTCCGATTGAACGGGAGGCAACTTTTAATACTGCCGTTACTTTAATAAAAAAGCACAAAAAAGTGATTGGGAATTTGTGGTTTGAAATTGTAATTATAAACCACAAATCTCAAACCATAAATTTCAAACCATAAATTTCAAACCATAAATCACACAAATATTCCATTGTTTTTTAACTTTTAATTTTTAATTATGAGTACATTATTTATTGACGAACTTATTTCTGCTGCGGTGCAGGATTATACGGCGGATTTTTTTCCGGTACAAAATCCATTTTCCGAATCGTTTATTACTTCGGACGAGGATGACATACAACAGGTTTGGCGTGAAGTTTCCAAAACGTTGTACGATACACGTTTTGATGGTCGTTTGACTGAAAGCGCAAAAATTCCGCAACAAGAAAATACACCGTATGTAAATACACCGTATGTAACTACACCGTATGTAAATACACCGTATGTAAATACACCATTTGCCAATACGCTGTATGCCAATACACCGGCACGGGAATTTGATGTAACATCAATTCGCAAAGATTTTCCGATTTTATCGGAACAAGTGCATGGTAAACCGCTTATTTGGTTTGACAACGGAGCGACAACACAAAAACCCAATATTGTTATTGAACGTTTAAAATATTTTTACGAACATGAAAATTCGAATATTCATCGTGGTGCCCATGATTTAGCTGCACGGTCAACAGATGCGTATGAACATGCACGAGCGGTTGTACGGAAATTTATCAATGCTTCTTCGACAAACGAAATTATTTTTGTACGTGGAACGACGGAAGCGATCAATTTGGTTGCGGCGAGTTGGGGGCGTGATAATATTCATGCCGGAGATGAAATTATTGTTTCTCATCTGGAACATCACGCCAATATTGTTCCTTGGCAACTGCTTGCTCAGGAAACAGGAGCGTTACTGAAAGTCATTCCGGTTGATGACAACGGTGAACTGTTGCTCAATGAATACACTATGTTACTGAAAAGCGGTAAGGTAAAATTGGTTGCGGTAACACAGGTTTCCAATGCGATTGGAACAGTTACACCAACCGAAGAGATTATTCGGATTGCGCATCAATTTGGTTGTAAAGTTCTTATTGACGGGGCGCAATCGGTTTCCCATATTCCGACAGATGTTCAATTACTTGATACGGATTTTTTTGTATTTTCGGGACATAAAATTTTTGCTCCGACCGGAATTGGAATTTTGTACGGTAAAGAGGAATTACTCAATATGATGCGTCCTTATCAAGGCGGCGGCGGAATGATTGCTGATGTAACTTTTGAAAAAACCGAATATCAACCGGCTCCTGGACGTTTTGAAGCGGGGACAGGTAATATTGCTGATGCGGTAGGACTTGGTGCGGCATTGGATTATGTGGGTTCGATTGGTATTGAGAGTATCCGGCAGTATGAACATCGGCTTTTGGAATACGCACGGTTACAACTTGCTCCAATATCGGGATTACAGATTATCGGCAATCCCCGTGAACGTGCCGGTGTAATTTCTTTCGTGGTTGATAAATTTAGTACAGAAGAAATCAATAAAGCTCTTGCCGCTGAAGGAATTGCGTTACGTTCTGGACATCATTGTGCCCAACCTATTCTTCGCCGTTTTGGTTTGGAAAGTACGGTTCGGGTATCATTGGCGTTTTACAATACTGTTGAAGAAGTTGATTTCCTCGTGAAAACTCTCTCCGATTTCGTAAAAGTCCGGTAATATATTTCCGTAATATACTGTATTCCGTAATAAACTGGTATTTTTTTAATATATCCGTGGATTTTTTGTTTTTCGATCTTCACACCCCTCGCGGAGTTAAGAGCGAAAAAACAAAAATTCCACTAAAACGTTACAACAAATATTGTTTTAACAAAACTCTTAATTGATTAAACGTAAAATTATAAATGTAAGAAGTATATCTTGAATTTCTGTTTTAACTATTCTGCTGAATAATTACAAATTTCAATAATCAAATAAATTACCGTTCAGAAGACAATTAAGCGGATTATTACCCAGAGGTGATAATCCGCTTGTAACACTATTAACGATTTGCTATAAACTATTTACTTTTTATAATCCGCTTTGGACTTCACCGTTATCTCGTGTTGCCGCTGCTCGCCAGACAGAGTAATTGATTGTGTCGGGAACAAAGGTAACACTTCCGTCTGC
>JAITIZ010000678.1 GCA_031279215.1 Planctomycetaceae bacterium | reverse complement strand
GGTGATTGCGATTATCGGCGTGTTAATCGCTCTTCTGTTGCCTGCCGTTCAAGCCGCTCGTGAAGCTGCAAGACGAATGCAGTGTTCCAATAAAATGAAACAGTACACACAGGCGATTCACAATTACCACTCGGCGAACAATTCGTTTCCGTGCATCCAAAACTGGGTTGGTACGCAAAACCGGTGGAGCATCAACCTTCCCCTCATGCCGTATGTCGAGCAGAACGCTCTCTACGATATGATTCAAAGTACGAACCCTTCGCCCGGAGGTCATACTTCTTTACAAACACCGCTTGATTTTTTAATCTGTCCGTCAGACCCATATTCCAAAGCAGTAGGACGCAATATTGCCAAAACAAATCTCGTAATTTCCTTAGCGGATGGAGTCTCCGAAAACACAAGCAGAAGTCCTTTCCAATTTGTGAAAGACTCGGCAACACCTCTCTATTTGAGTATGGCTTCTGTGACTGATGGAACAAGCAACACGATTGTAGTCAGCGAATGTGCCACAGCACAAGGACTTTCAGAACTAAGTCTCAAAGGTGGTGTTGCGTTTATGGGAAGCCAACTTGATCCGCCCAGCGGCGGCGGTTCCAATCCGGCAAACTGTTTGAATCTTGCCATTGATCACGCAACAAAAACAATTAAAAGTACTTATGCCGCTAGTGCAATATGGCGCGGCGGACGATATACAGATCGACTTATTTCTTATGTAACATTTAACACAATCATGCCGCCCAATGGTCCTTCATGTTCCCGATTTAACGCTGAAGACTCGTGGGCATTTCTTACCGCGCAAAGTTATCACACCGGCGGCGTCAATGTTGGCGCAGTGGATGGCAGCGTTCATTTTATTAGCGACAGCATCAACTGTGGAGCAATGCCAAGTCAAATGAATCACAACAAAAACGGCATCAGCCCTATCGGAGTCTGGGGCGCGTTGGGAACTATCGACGGCGCAGAAAACCATTCGTTCCCATAAAAAGAAATTGAAATATTTGTAATGACTCATTAAATTGTTATGAATATTTTTTTGAACAGAATTAACAGGATTGACATCATTGTTCACAAACCAATCTTATTGATCTTGTAAATCTTGCCTAAAAATATTCTACCAACATACCGTCCTTAACATGATGAGAATATTCATTATTAAAAAATTCCACTGAATCGCTACTTTCATTCACTTAACTTTATAAAATAAAAGGAATATCGTATGAGAAATTTTTCAATTTCAATAATATTGGGAACAGTTATTGTTTTCTTCTTTTGCGGTTGCGGGAAAAAGTCAAATTTACCGGATGATTTTCCCGAAATCGCACCGTGTGAAATTACCGTAACCCAAGAGGGTAAGCCGTTAACCGATGCTTTAATCACACTGATTCCACAAAATATCGTTACACCTTATGCTAAAGGTTGTACCGGTATCACAAACGAAACAGGCAAAGCATCTATTCAAACTTACGGACAATTCGGTGTTCCGCTCGGAAAATACAAGATCATTGTCTCTAAAATCAGAGATGAAGGCGGTACAGAAACTATTGATGAAAACGGTGTTAAAATTCAAATTGATCAGAAGGTTTATTCGTATGTGGAAAAAAAGTACACACAAGAAAACTCCACACCGTATGAAATTGAGGTTATTCAAGTTAAAAGAGGAGATGTTAATTCCCTGCAATGCGATGTGGGGAAGGCAATCCACGAATTTTTACGAAATTCAGGAAATTGAAAAATGTTTGCTGTATTGGCGTCGAAACTTCTGTTACCAACATTTTAGTGCCGCTTTCGCATGTCAGCGATGGGTGTTCCGTCCGTATGGAACTACGGAAAGTTATGTTATGGCGGGCGAGACGCCCACGTCCTAAAAAAAATTCCACTAAATCTATTACCCAAATGATCACAAAATGACAGAAAACCAACCAAAAAACCTTTCAATATCGTCAATTGTAGAACTACATTAACCGATTGTAGAACTACATTGTCCGATTGTAGAACTACATTAACCAATTGTAGAACTACATTAACCGATTGTAGGGCTACATTGACCAATTGTAGAACTACATTAACCAATTGTAGAACTACATTAACCAATTGTAGGGCTACAAATAACACCATTCCAATGTTGTTTTTTAATTTTCATCCGTCAACAGGGGCAAGTCGGTAAGTACACCGACACAATGTTTAGGCGAAACATTGCCTACCTCCGAAAATGCTGCAGTAATATTAAAAAACCAAATAGTAACGGAACAAAATATTATAATTTGAGAGAGTTCTCGACAAAATAAATGCTCATTTTTACCGTGTAAAGTATAACGGTTCTTGCAGTTAATCGAAAATTCCACTAAAATACCAATGGTTTTTAGAATTTTCCGTATATTTATTTTTCACTTTCAACAATCCACCTTTACTATTACTTTTATGTCCAAAAATCAAATTGATTACGAAAAAGGTCTTACCTTCGAAAAAGTCTGGGCAACGATCCAAAAACTCAGCGAAAAGTACGACGCCATCCTTGAGCGTAAAGCCCAAGAAGGCCAAAAAGCCGAAGCAGAACGTCGAAAAGCTGACGAAAAACGTCAAAAAACCGAAGATGAACGTCGAAAAGCCGAAGATGAACGTCAAAAGGCTGCCGATGAACGTCTTAAAAAAACTTGACGAACTTGTTGCAGCCACCACCCGTTCCATTGGAGAACATTGTAATCGTTTTGGCGAAGTTTCTGAACATCTTGTTGCTTTCAATATTGCTAAACGTTTCAACGAACTCGGCTATCATTTTGTTGGTGTTGCTCGCGGCGGGTTTGAAATTTTAGAGAACGATCAAGTAGTTACGGAAATCGACATTTTACTCGAAGATGAGAAAACAATTGCCATTGTCGAGGTTAATTCAAAACCTACCTTGCAAGATATCAAAAAACATCTGAAACTTATGAGTATTGCACGCAAGCATTATGATAAACTTGGCAGAACTAATAAAGCGTTAATTGGAGCAGTTGCCGGTGCCGTTTTTCCCGACAAAGTTAAAAAATTTACTATTGAAACCGGTTTTTACGTAATCACCCAAAGCGGTAACACCGTCAAAATTGAAGTACCAGAAAATTTCAAACCAAAAATATTATAAGAGTTGATAACTAATCTCATAGATTTCGCATGCGGATTAAATCCGAAACGGCAATAATTCCGCATGCGACACTAATTCCTTAATTATATCCTTAATTATATCCTTACGAATATTCTTACACTTGAAAATTTGGTTTTCGTTGTCTTACTTTTTTTTGTAATTGTGAAAACATTTTACAATGTTAGTTACAATTTTAGTATTAAATTAGTATTAAATTATCAACCCTTTAAGTTAATAAAATTAAAATGTACAAACAAATTTTGTTTCTCATTTGTTTTTTTGTTATTTCTGTTTCATTTTTGATGGGCGGAGATATTCCTGATTTCCATTCGGTAAAACAAGGCAAAATTGGCTGGTCTGATCCCGAAACAACTCGGAAAGAACCAATTGTTTCGCTTTTTGACAAGTTTTGTGTTCCGCCGTCAGGTTACGGTGAAGTTCCATTTTATTGGTTCACCGGAGATAAATTAACCAAAGAACGTCTGCTTTGGCAACTCGATTTTCTTTGCGGTAAAACACTTCCCGGTGTTTCGCCGGAGCAGTTGCCGACTGATTATCCGTTACCGCGTATTCAGGGTATTCAAGTTAATGCGGCACATGCCAAAGGTTCCATTGACGGCAAACCTTACGGATTGTTTGGTAATTCTTATCCGCTTGATCCTCCGCTTTTCACACCGGAATTTTGGAATCTTTGGGCGTGGCTTGTCGAAGAATCTGACCGGCGCGGAATCGGTGTCGGAATCAGTGATTACACGTTGGCGTGGCCAGGTCAAGGATTTTTTGTTGACGAAGTTCTTGCTGATCCTAATCGTCTGGGAAAAAAGTTAATGATGAAAAAAACACGGTTGGCAAAAAGTATGATCGCCAAACCAACTGATTCTGTAAAAAATGAAATTATCACAATAGACTATCCGAACCCCAATGATCCCGAATCAATAAATCGTTATGTTTTTTATTGGGAAACAAAACCGAAGTCAATTGACCCAATGGATGAAAAAACCGGAAAACTTATTGTTGACCGTTTTTTTGGTGAATCGGAACGTCATGTTCCTGAACAGTTTCGGCGATCTTTGAATTATTATTTTCAGGATGAATTACTTCTTGGTATTGACGGTTTGATCTGGACGCCGCGATTTGCCGAAGAATTTCAAAAACGGAAAGGATATGATATTCGTCCGAAATTACCGCATCTTTTTGAACAGATTGATGATTCGACACCAAAAATTCGTCTCGATTATCATGACGTTAAGATGACTTTATCGGAGGAGGGTTATTTCAAACCGGTTGGTACTTGGCATAGTGAACGCGGTATGATTTACGGTTGCGACCAAATGGGACGCGGACAAAATCCGATGGAATACGGCGATTATTTTCGTGCTATTCGCTGGTACAGTGCGCCCGGACATGATACGCCCGGAAGCGGAGCCGATATTATCAAAGGAAAAGTTTCGTCGTCTATTTCTCATCTTTATGGTGCGCCGCGGGTTTGGCTTGAAGGTTATCATTCTGCCGGATGGGGAATGACTCTTGAAAGTTTAACACGGACAACAAATGAAAATTATGCTGTTGGTTGTAATTTGCTTTGTTTGCATGGTCTTTATTACACAACTTACGGCGGTTTTTGGGAATGGGCTCCGCCGTGTTATCATTTTCGGATGCCGTACTGGAGACATGCCGGCGTTTGGTTACGTTATTTTGAACGATTGAGTTTTCTTCTCACGCAAGGAAATCATGTTGCCGATGTTGCTATTGTGTATCCGGTTGAACAGGGTGCTGCCGGTTTTGACTGTAATCATGCAACAAAAATTGCATTTGAACTCGGCAGGACAATTTATCGCAAAGGAATTGATTTTGATTTCATTGATGGTCAATCTATCGCACGATCTGCTATTGGTGAAAAAACGTTAAATGTTTCCGGTGAATCTTATCGTGTTTTGGTATTGCCTGCGATGAAATCTCTTCGATGGGATGCCATTGAAAAGATTCGTGAATTTCATCGAAGCGGCGGTATTGTTATTGCTTTGGAATGTTTACTTGAAGCCTCTGATCGAGTCGGTTCAAACGATCCTGAACTTCAAAAAATCATGCGTGAAATTTTCACCGGCGGCAAGGGAATTCTTCTTACTTTAGAAAATAAAAATAACAACAATAACGATAAACGTTTTATTGGTGCCCCGCGTTCTTATGACGGCGGTTTTAAGGGTTATTGGGTTTGGCCGGAAAAACCGTCACAGAAAGTTGCGTTCAAGGCAATTTGGAATTATGGAAAGTATCGTGCGAAAATTCGTTTTCACGCCGATAATGAAGGGACACTTTTTGTCAATGGTCAACAGGTTGGAACATCTTCGGATTACGAAAAAGGTTGGAATGGAGAGATCAGTCTGAACAACGGCGATGTAATTGTTGCGGAATGTCAAGACAGTGAGCAACCCGGGAAACCAACTGCCGGATTCTTTTTTGCTGCCGTTGTCGATGGTAAAACTGTTTTAAGCGGTGAAACGTTTTTGTGTTCGACCAAAAAGGAAGTTTATCAACAAGATCTTTGGCGGCGTTCTGCTTCTTTGGAAACGCTTGAATCTGTCAATCAACAATTTGTTCATGCGTATCACATTACCGGTAGGCGTGATCAAGAGTTACAAAATTCTGCCGATTATTCGGTCTTGGTCGATAACATTATTTCGGAAAATTTTGTTCGGGATTTTGAAGTGAAAGGCGGCGCATGGGTTTTACATCGGCGTATTCCGACTGCTGAAGGAAATGTTGATGTTTATTTTGTTCAACATGCAGCCAAAGATTCGCAAGCAATTTTTCGGGCAAGCGGTGAAGTTCAACTTTGGGATGCGTGGAATGGTCAGGCGGCAAAACTTCTCGAAACACAAACTCTCGCAGACGGGCGAACTCAGGTACGTTTACCTCTCGACGCTCATGAAGGCAGGCTTATTGTGTTTTTACCTAAGAAAACATCTGACACAAAAATTCCGGTTTACAAGCGTTATGTTAATGAAGGAACTCCGCGTGTGATTGACGGTGATTGGGATTTTGAACTGGTTCCGACATTAGATAATACGTTTGGAGATTTTCGTCTTCCGGTCAAAAAAAATCCGTTTGATGATTCTTTCATGTTGGGAGCGGAAGCCCGTCGTTTCAAAGTGTTTCAAAAAGATGATCAAATTTCATCTGCAAACTTTATTGATCCCAATTTCAATGATTCAAATTGTCCAACGGTAACTTATGGTTTTGGCGATCAAATGTTCCTCTATCATCTGAAAAGCGGAAAAAGCAATCAAGATCAAGAACAAAAACAAGAACAAAAACAAGAACTTGAACAAGAACTTGAATCGGTACTTTTGCAAGGTCATAATCCGAAAACAATAGGCAAAGTCCAGCGTCAGTCGTATCGATTTTCGTGGCGTTGGGGAGTTGAAAACAATCCGGGAGATCAACGCGGTCATCATGGATTAAAAGAAATCGTTTCAGATGATTTTCTTATTGTGCCGGAAGGGACAAGTTATTTTACGGCTTCTATTTTTGTAGAAAAACCAACTCCAGTTTTTCTGGAACAAGCCGATGGTTCAGTTCCCGGAACGATAAAACCGTCAGCGATTTGGATTGACGGACATAAAATTGAAGCGAAAACTGAATTAACGAGTGGTATTCATTGTGTTGTTATTAAATTTGTGAAGTCGGGGCGATCACACGTTGTTTTTAGTACTAACCGAGACAGTATTGACAACACAAAGGAACTGTCAAACCGGACTCCTCTTGCGATGAAATGGTTTGATCGAAAAACGATTTTGCGTTACCAACCGGTTGCAACGGAAAATAATGAAAATAATAAAAGTAATGACAAGAATGAAAAAGTGAAAAAAGCGAAAAACCAAGAGCAATGGTTTCGTTTTATTTCGCCGCCGGGGTTGACGGAAATGGCATTGAATCCGGTTGGCAATGGGACGGTGTTTGTTCATGGCAAAGAGGTTCAATCGTTTAAGAATCCTGATGGGCAACTGATTCGAATCAATATTCCGCAGAATTTACGCCAACATGGTTCTGCAACAATAACGATTCGAATGACAGATATTCCTTGGGGTGTTAATGATGGCGGAGTTTTTACGGAACCGATTTTTCTACGTTGCGAAAGAGGGACAAGTTCATTGGGAGATTGGTCGAAACAAGGAGTTCTTGAAACATATAGTGGAGGAGTCCGTTATCGTAAGACGGTTCATTTTGATGAAAATGAACTCAAGTCGTTGAGATCACAAAACGGGCGATATATTTTAGAACTTGGTCAGGTAATTGCGTCGTGTGAGGTTCGAGTCAATGGTTCTTTGGCGGCGGTTTTAACGTCCAGTCCGTGGCAATGTGATATTACCAAATTAGTTGTTCCGAATGAAAATGTGATAGAAATTTTGGTGATGGGTACTTTATCGAACCATTATCAAACGATTCCGTCCCAATATCGAGGTAATCCCAAATCCGGACTCATCGGACCTGTCCTGTTACGGAAAGAAAAAGAATTTTTCTAATTATACTTACTGTACACGGTAAAAAGTTACTTTTTATTTTGTCGAGGACGTCATTGTCTATTTGGATCCGCAGATGACGCAGATTTTAGCAGATTTTCGTCCACAGATATTCGCAGAGATTCGATCTTCGCGGATTTTCAAGGATTCTTTTTTGAGAGTACAAAATAACGAAACAAACAAAGGAAGAATAGACAAAAAATACAAAAAATTATTTTCAAAAAAATTTTTAAAATAATTTGCGAAAATCTGCGTCATCTGCGGACGATTTGAATTATGTGCTCGTTAATAAAATAGACAGTTACTCAATGACTTCCCCCAATGATTAGGCAAGTTTACAGACATCAAGTGGTATCTGTTTATTTTATTATCATTCCTGTAAGGTGAAAAGACATTTTTTCAGTGATTTTTTGTTCAGTTTTACCTAACATTCGATCACCCGCCGCCGAACCTTCGGCTTCAGCAACACTCAGAAAAAAATAAAGTAATATATCAGTGGAATAATTTTTTTGATCCTATTTTCGTGAAATTTCCTTAAATCTTTTATGTTTTCTTAGTCCCGCAGGGACGAGATGTGCATAACCGTAGGTTAAGCGAATCGCAACCTACGGATCAGAACATCCTCGCCTTTATCAAAGCCCCGCACGGGGCGAGATTATAGATTATAGTTGATAGTGGAGAGTTGATAGTGGATAGTTGATAGTTGATAGTGGATAGTGGATAGTGGATAGTGTCGCAAGCGGATTATTACCTAAACGGCAATAATTCCGCTTGCGAACTATTCACTATTCACTATTCACTATTCACTATTAACTATTGGCAACTTCTAAAAACTAAT
>JAITIZ010000655.1 GCA_031279215.1 Planctomycetaceae bacterium | reverse complement strand
TTATGTTAGTATTCTAATTGTGGTTTTACATATTTTTTCATTATAAAATTTCCGGTTGTAATTGAACAGTGGTATTATCTCTAATCACAAAATAATGTACAGGATTTTTTTTAACCTCTTTTTTATACGAATCAATAAATTCCTGGACAGTTTTGATAATGAATTCTGTTTTCACAACAAATTCACAGACATTTTCTTTACGTTGTTGAATTATAAAACGCTTAAATCCTGTTTCGTCATCAATCATCAATGTCAAAACCTGATCCAAAGATCGTTCTCCAATATATTCAATACTGGCTAACTGATACAGCTCTAATCCTTCACATAAATCATCGTGGGACATTGATTTGACAGCATTAATAGCATCGTCAACCTTATAATTATAATCTCCCAAATCGACAACAGATTTCGTTTTGAAAATGGTCATTAGTTTTTCCGCAGATAGATTAGAATATTGTTTTGTCGGAATATGTATTTTTCGCTTTATCATATCCTCCATCCAATAAACACAATCTTTAAAATTTACCCATCTCGTAACATCACCGACAATATAATTATTAAAATAAAACAAGAGTGAACCATGTGTCCACTCTGATTTATCGTCATAATTAATAGAAACATCTTTGATAATATAATCAATAGCAAATATGTTTGGATCGCCAATAATCATTTCAAAATCTCTTTTTTTGTCTAATATAAATTACAAAATAAAAAAATAACACTACCAATAATTTTTCCAATATTTTCTTTCGATTTCCATTCGCATAAGGGCATACTGAGTGAGATTTCTTGTTCCATCACCTACTCCAGCAATTCCGTTAAAGTGTGCTTCTCCATTAGAACCACTAAAACGATATACTTCTCCCTGATCATTTTGTCCAAACCATGCTGTCGGATTATCTGGATCATTGGGAACTGCCTTTTGAAATACCATTTCTGCATCAGCCGGAATTGGAGTTTTATTGGGGTTACCGTAACCGGAATCTGCATCTGGGTGATTACCTTTTACATATTTGGGCTTTTGTCCGTCGTATCGACGTATTTTGCCCTTAGTATCAAACCAACTATCACATGCATTATGAACAAGTATTCCACTCTCAGTCACTCGATAGACATGTTCATTGAGAACTTCGATATTATGAACTTGTTCCGGTCCCGGACGTGGTAGGATTTGAATTATTTTTGCGGTTTGACCGCTATAAAGATGTAATTCTTCACCTGGTAATAATTTTCCAGCTTCGATAAATTCATTTCGTGTTACAGACCAGAATGGGTGATTATCTGTACAACCAATCGGTTTCGATAAACCTTCAACATAGAGATCAATTGTATTCGCTGCTTCATGGTGAAATGTTCCGGTAATAACATTACCTTTACCGGATTTAATGGGTGGACAAGGCTCAATATTTAAGACTTTCGCCAAACCTTGCGCACCTAATTCAGGCAGATCAAGAAAGATTGTTGTACCAATATCTGCCTGTGATTCTGAAATCCAATTTAATGGACGTAACAAGGTAATATCAAGTCTTTTCCCATCAGACTTGATGATCTCAAGCGTCAATTTCCGCCATGTCGCTGGTTCGGGATCAGGAAAAAACGTTGCGCGTTCCGAATCCGTCAATTCGGGATTCACACCAATTGCCCGCTCACCAACTTGAACATCTTGTATCTTAGCGAATTTGATACCAGAAGAGCCTTGATCAGATGTTTTGGGAACTGATATGATTTTTGTTGTCGTAACAATCGTCTTTGGCGATATATAACTGTCCCAAAGATAACCAGAGACCAACAAACAAATGATAAGTCCTAGACCAAACCATGTGTTGGAATAAAATGGAATCGTATTGTAACGATTTATTTTCTGGTTCTGATATTCGAATGGTTGTTTTTGCATTTTCATATTCTTCTGTTATGTTTTCAGGTTATACATCAAAAGGAATTCTGTTTTAATTGTTCTTTTTTATTCCTAAATCCAACTTTTATCTATACTTTTAGGAAAGTACAGTTATATCTACAACTCAATAAAATTCCCATAAGAACTAAATTTCGTTATCCAGCTGTCGTTAGTGTACAGTTCGTCAACAAGTCCATCGCTCAGCTCGTTTATGTCGTAATATTCACCTTTTTCCGAATAAATTAATTGAATTGTACAATTATTCGATTTACTGATAGATGGACAATGTTGTTCAAAAAGAGAGAGTATTTTCTCCATTGTTTTATCTACAACTTCAGGCAATAATTCTCCTACAAATTTTTGGTTCTCTTCCGATAGTTCTGAAAAAAGAGAAGCAAGTTTTTTATGTCCTTCATTTTTCCAAATTCCTGATAACGCGATTTGAATTGCACTCAAAGTCCAATCTCGTCCTAGTGTTACAAAAAAATTACCAAATTTATTAATAATTTCACGTTTGTCCTGCCTATTTAACATAACTTAATTTTCCTAAACATATCAAAATTATAATTACCAAAATTTAAATAATAAGAAAATAAAACTAACAATCATATTTACCATGTTTCAATAGAATTATCGTATGCACTAAATTGTGCTATCCAACCATCTTCCGTATGTAGTTCACCAACAAGCCCATCACTTCTATCGTTTATGTCGAAATATTCGCCGTTTTCCGAGTAAATCAATTGAATTACAAAATTGTTTAATTTACTGAGATCTAAACAATGTTGATCAAAAAGATACAATATATTTGCTATTGTTGTATCTACTGCATAGGCAGATAATTCTTTGATAGATTCACGGTCTTTCTCTGATAACTTTGAAAAAGCAGAAGCGAGTTTTTCGTTTTTTTCATCTTTTAGAGTTCCTAATGACATGTTGTGAATTTCTTTAAAGGTTGAATCCCGTACATGTTCTATAAAGATTTTCCCGAATTTTCTCATAAGTTCACGACGTTCCTGATTATTTAACATATATTGCCTCTTAAAATTAAATAGGATTCCTAACTTAATTCTGTTCAATTTTTTAATATTTAGACGTTACAATTATCAAAATTCTAGATTCGAAAAATCCTAACTCATATAAATATACTCATTACCCTTGAAAATTCGGTTTTGTAGGAATACACCACGTGCATTTTGTCCTTAAAAATTCTGCATGTTCAAGTATTATATCAAAAAAAGCAGAAAGTTCAAGTATGCGGAATATAAAATTTTTTGTTGTCATTATATTGAGTAAGTGATCGGATTTATTGTACGGAAGATACAATTTTAGAACCCGAACTCGCTGAAGCGCATTATACAATCCGCTGCGAATACTGATTTGATGAAGAAGCGGAAGACCGCCATGCGTCACTCCATGCGATTGAGTACTTATTTCGTATGTTACCGGTGACTGAGACAATTGGGGAACACCAA
>JAITIZ010000595.1 GCA_031279215.1 Planctomycetaceae bacterium | reverse complement strand
AACAAACATGATCAGAAACAAGAATAAGAACAGTGAAGCACAAAAGTTTTTCATAATCATTCTCCTTATAATATTGTTTATTTTCCGATAGAGTAATTCTTCTCGGATTATATAGTATTAATAGTTGATTCGCATTACAATGGTTTGTGTGTAAACAATTATTAAGGAACAACTATTACCGGAAAAAATAAAAAATATTTCAGTTGGCTTCAAAACCAACACCCCTAAAATATTCTTTAATACCCCCTTTCATAAAATCAATTAATTACTAATTGTATAGCCAAAGAAATAAAATTTCAAGGAAAAAAAATAAAAAAAATAAAAAAAATAAGTAATGTATCAGTGGAATTTTTTCGCAATTGTCTATTGGGGGCATTTTGGTTTTAATTTTTTTTTAACACGAAACACACGAAATTACACGAAACACACGAAAGGTTTTTTAGATAACTTTCGTGTATTTCGTGAAATTTAGTGTATTTCGTGTTTAAAAGTTTTTGGGAACTTCTAAAAACTCATTTTTTTAGGAACGCAGGCGTCTCGCCTGCACTTTTTATAGGCAATGTGCCGTCGAGACGACTGCGTTCCTGATGTTTTTAGAAGTTCCCTTTTGTAATATATCAGTGGAATTTTTATTTTGTGATCACTCTCACGAGGTAAACCCCGTCGTTAACGGCGGGGCTTGCCCCGCCATGATCTTTTTCCTACGTCCTGAAAGGGCAATCTATTTAGTTGAGAGTTGATAGCGGATAGTTGAGAGTGTCGCATGCGGAGTGATGACCGTTTGGGTAGTAATCCGCTTGCGACACTCTCCACTATCAACTCTCCACCATCAACTACTAATTGCTCTTTCAGGGCGAATACCTTTTTAAACTCAAATAAAAATTCCACTGAAAGTATTACCTTACCTAAAAAATAGATAGTTACGTTACAAACTATTTGACTGTTTTTAAAACGTCATCGAGTGCGCCGATGATGTCGTCAATATGTTCCAAACCAATCGAAAGACGAACCAGGTCTGGATTGAGTCCTGATTTCTTTTGATCTTCCTCACTTAACTGCGAATGGGTTGTACTTGCCGAGTGAATAATCAAACTTTTAGCATCACCGACATTGGCGAGCAAACTGAATAATTTGATATTATCTACTAATTTGATTCCGGCATCTTTTCCGGCTTTGAGACCGAACACAACCATTCCGCCGGCACCGTTGGGCAAATATTTATTCGCCAAATCGTAGGATGGATCACCTTTGAGACCTGGATAGCGCACCCATGAAATTTTGGGATGTTTTTTCAAATATTCGGCAACTTTCAATGCGTTTTCACTATGCCGTGCGGCACGAAGCGGCAATGATTCCACACCTTGCAGGAAGATCCACGCCGCATCGGGAGCCAATGTCGGTCCTTGATTTCGTAAACCAACCGTCCGAAGACGCAAAATAAACGCCAACGGCGAAAGCGGACCAAGATCATGCCCAAAACGTAATCCGTGATAACCACGATCAGGTTCGTTGTACAATGCAAATTTTGGATTTTTCCAGTTGAATTTGCCGTCATCAATAACGATTCCGCCAATACCCGTTCCATGACCGCCAATCCATTTCGATAAAGAATGAATAACAATATTGGCACCGTATTCAATTGGTCGTAAAAGAGTTGGGGGTGTGAAGGTTGCATCAACGATGAGCGGTAATTCATGTTTTTTGGCGATTTTAGCGTAACCTTCAATATCAGCAACATCAAGAACCGGATTACCAATTGTTTCAATAAAAACGGCACGGGTTTTATTGTTGATTGCTGCTTCAACCGCTTTGAAATCGTTAACCGGTGTAAAACGAGCTGTTATTCCCTGATTCGGCAAAATGGCATCGAATTGTGTAAATGTCCCGCCGTATAAATTCGAGGCTGTTACAAATTCATCGCCTTGTTTCAAAATATTGGTAATCGTGAAATAGACGGCTGCGGTTCCGCTGGATAACGTCAAGCCCGCAGCTCCGCCGTCAAGTTCGGCAAGACGTTTTTCCAGAACATCGTTTGTCGGATTCATGAGCCGTGAATAGATATTGCCAAGTTCTTTTAAGGCAAATAAATTAGCTCCATGTTCCGAGTTTTTGAAGTTGTAGGCAGTTGTCCGATAAACCGGAACCGCTCTGGCGAGAGTGGTCGGTTCAATTTCCTGTCCCGCATGAATTGCAAGCGTTTCAAGATGATATTTTTTCGTCATAAAATTCTCCTTGGGGTTTTAATGTTAGGTAACTTCTAAAAACTAATATTAGTAGGAACGCAGGCGTCTCGCCTGCCCTGTTTTTTTACAAAAAACTCCTAAAAATGCGGTCGAGACAACCACGTTCCTGCTAACAATAAATTTTTACATTAGGTTTTTAGAAGTTCCTGTTTGTTTGTTTGTTTCGGGTGTAACACATTACACTTGAAATTACACTTGAAAAATTACACTTGAAAATTTAATCTTGTAGAGACTCACGGTTGTACATCGGTTGTACATTCCGGCTGAAACCGTGTTTCTCTACAAAAAAGTAACAATAACTTTGACAAATTTTAATTATTGACCAAACTTAAAACGTCAAATTACATTTCGTTGTAAAGTTACGTTTCGTATGAAATCTTGTCCGTTAATATATTCATCGTATTCTAAAATTCGATTTTATAAGAACAGAATTGGCAAGTGTGATGAGTATAACGTATTTTGTCAAGTGATTGCGAAATTTTTTTACATTGGGGTTATTCTGCAAACAGAGCGGTGGAGAGATAACGTTCACCGGTGTCCGGCAAAATAACAACGATAGTTTTTCCTTTTGCTTCGGGTCTTTTCGCAACTTCTGTTGCCGCCCACAATGCGGCGCCGGAGGAAATACCGACAAGTAAACCATCGGTTAACGCAACAGATTTACCGGTTGCGAATGCCGTTTCGTTTTCGACGGTAATAATTTCCTCGTAAATCGAAGTGTTTAGAATTTTCGGTACAAAACCTGCGCCAATTCCTTGAATTTTGTGCGGACCGGGAGTTCCTTTGGACAAAACCGGTGAAGCGGCGGGTTCAACGGCAATAATTTTGAGTTTTGGATTTTTTGATTTGAGAAATTCGCCGGCTCCGGTAATTGTTCCGCCGGTACCGATTCCTGAAACAAAATAATCGATTTTGCCGTCTGTATCTTTCCAGATTTCTGGTCCGGTTGTTTTTTTGTGGATTTCCGGGTTTGCCGGATTATCGAATTGGGCGGGAGAAAAACTTCCTTTTGTTGATTGGAGCAGTTCTTCTGTTTTAGCGATTGCGCCTTTCATACCTTTTGCGCCTTCGGTGAGAACGAGTTCAGCGCCGTAAGCTTTGAGCAGATTTCGCCGTTCAATACTCATTGTTTCGGGCATGGTGAGAATAAGTTTGTAACCGCGTGCTGCGGCTACGGCGGCTAAACCGATTCCGGTATTACCGCTGGTTGGTTCAATAAGGGTGTCGCCGGGTTTGATGACACCTCTTTTTTCGGCATCGTCGATCATTGCCGCTGCAATACGATCTTTGACACTTCCGGCTGGATTGAAGTATTCGAGTTTTGCGATGATTGTCGCGTTCAATCCGTTCTTTTTTTCATAATTGGTAAGTTCCAGTAATGGTGTTCCACCAATTAGATCAGTAATTTGTTTAGCAATTTTTGTCATTGTAAACTCCTTGAGTTGAAGTGGGAAAGTAAAAAGCCTAAAAGCCTACGGAATTACTATGTCATATCATATTTTATCTCATCGGCTTTGTCAAGACTGGGGGTTCAAAAATTTTTTTCAAAATTTTTTCAAAAGATTTTTCAAAAGATTTTCAAAAATTAATTTCCGAAACCAATTAACGTACAAATATAAAAGAGTTGGCGTAGAAAATTATTTTCATAATAACTACGTCAACTCCCCCCAAAAGTCGAAGCAACCGGAAATATTATCATGCAATTATTATACCAATTGTTTGAAAATTACATAACACTGTATTTTCAAGGGTTTCGCAATTGATTTCTTAAAACGTAAAATTGCTGCTTTTCCAATCGCCTTGATATTTCACGGATTCGCCGTGAAATATCACCGGATTATGATATTTCACGGCTTTGGAAGTGGAAAATTCCTGCTCCGGCAGTGAAATGAAGCGCAACCGCCGGAGCAGGAACTCCTCCATTTTCCAAAAGCCCTGCAAGGGCGAGATAATAGTTGATAGTTGATAGTGGATAGTGTCGCAAGCGGAATTATTGTCGTTTAAGTAGTAATCCGCTTGTAAGTAGTAATCCGCTTGCGACACTATCCACTATCCACTATCAACTATCAATAATCTCGCCCCATGCGGGGCTTTGTTATGTTGGGCATTTTGCGCTGCGCTACCTACGGTTATGCACATCTCGTCCCTGCGGGACTAAGAAAACATAAGAGATTAAGGAAAGACCACGAAAATAGAACCAAAAAAATTATTCCACTGATATATTACTAAGGGGGAACTTCTAAAAACATCAGGAACGCA
>JAITIZ010000580.1 GCA_031279215.1 Planctomycetaceae bacterium | reverse complement strand
TCTTGAACTTTCACATCAAGAAAATATCGTAAAAACTTTTGAGCTGTTCGGACATCTTTCAACTTCTCTTTGCAAAAAGCGTCATGTTGATACTTTTTCTTAAACTCGTCAAGAGTAATTTCGTTAAGAGGTTGATCGGATATTGACTGTTTTATTGATGTTTTTTTAGGCATAAAAATCCTCGTTGAGTTGAAAAATAATTATTTTAGTAGAGAATATCTGTGGTTTCAAGGGAAATAATAAGTTTTTGAAACACCCTGCTCGAACATAGGAAATCGAAACAAAAACGAAAGTTAAATATTCAAGAATATTCAAAAATATCCTAAAATATAATTCAGACAAAACATACGAAAATATTTAAAACAAAAATATTTTCGTTTTTGTTTTGTATTCTCAAAAAAATTCTACTGAAATATTACTTTTTTTATTTTTTTGGAATATGAAACAAGCCAAAACAACTAAATAGACGAAAAGAGATAAAACAAAAATTTTTTATTTAGTTTGTTATTTAGTTTGTTTCATATTCTCAAAAATTTCTTTTCTCTGGAATTTTGTATTCTCTGCGGTTAATAAAAAAGGAGTTTTTAGAAAATCCTTATAAACGATTGACGAGCAACGATTTATTATCAGATTTTAGTTACACCTGGAATCGGTTGTGGATAATTTCCGTTTTCATCGGGAACGAGAGGGAAGGGACCGTCAAATGAAAGATTGGCAATATCGGGAACGTATTCAAAAGTTGAATTCCATGCGGCTTCGGCGGTAACCCATTGTCCGGTTTCCATTGCCATACGCCCGAGAATTGGCGTAAAGGTTGCGTCGATTCCGCGTTCTAGTTCGTTCCAGGGTTGGTTTTCCCGAATCGCTTTGAAGAACCGGTCATGTTCTGTTTGATAGGAATTATTGGCGGGTGATGTTGGTACCCAGAATACGTTGTCTTTCCGATGACGTTGGGCGTTGAGGTCGGTGAACATTTTAGGCTCACCGACTCCTTCACCAACAACAGCACTACCTTTTGTTCCATGAAGAATTGATTCGAAATCGGAATAGGTATTCTCTATTGTTTGGGCAAACATCATCATTCGCCGCCCGTTTTCGAAACGATATTCAATGGCGGCGTGATCAATCATTTGATCTTTAACGGTTCGAACTAAACGTCCGCCTTGTCCTTGTGCGGAGACGGGCAATTGTCCAATCGCCCAGCAACAGATATCTAAATTGTGAATTAGAGCGTCCACAATAAAACCGCCGGTTGTCCAATTAAAATTGAAGATATGCCGTAATTGATGTTCGAGTGGAGTTTGATTTCCGAGATCGCTAATTTTATGGGTTGGGTGCATCCGATAAACCCAGAGCGAGGTCAAATCACCAAGTTTACCATCATGAATTGCTTTGATTGTTTCTTCTGTACGGAAATAATGCCGGTTATTCAGACCAACAGCAACCTTGAGACCTTTTTCAACCGCTTTTTTGTTAGATTCCCGTAATGATTTGAGACCGGGAATATCGACGGCTAACGGTTTTTCGGCAAAAATATTCAACCCTTTTTCCACGGCATACGCAAAATGTAATGGTCGGAATGCCGGAGGAGTTGCCAAAAGAACAACATCACCCGGATTCAAAGTATCCATTGCTTTTTTGTAGGCATCGAATCCAACAAATTGGCGTTCTTGCGGGACATCGAATTTTTTACTTTCTTCTTTCTTTTCGAGTTCGGTTTTAACGGCAATAGCACTGGCGTTGGTTTTATCTTGAAACGAGTCTGCCATTGCCCAGAGAACGAGATTGGGATCGGCGTTCAGGGCTTGCAGCGTTGCGCCGCGCCCGCGACTACCACAACCGACAATTGCAATTTTAATTGTGTTGGATTCTGCGGCGTGAACACGCGGAATACCGGAAGCAGTAAATATCGTTCCGGCTGCAATTAAACTTGATTGTTTAAGAAAATCACGGCGGGTTTTATTTGTCTTGTTTTGATGGTTCATAAAAAACTCCTTGAAAATTAAATAATATTAAGGTTACTAAAAAATAAAAGATAACGGATTGTTTTGGAATTTTTGGGGAAAATGTAATCTATCAGTGGAATTTTTATTTTGTATTGTTTTTGTTATTATTTTCTTTATTCTCTTTTTTTTCCGGTCGGTAAACCAAAGGACCGTCAACAGCATCAAAAATAACCAAAAGATTCATAAGTCCGGCGATAACAGTGATATATGTTCCCAGTTCAAAGAGAAAATGTTTTTTCTGAACGATTTCTGTAAGTGTTGGTGGAACACCGGTTGTGTCCCCTTTTTCGATTTGGGGCGGTGCCATGAAGCGTCCGAAAAGCGGCGGATGTCCGGTATTGATTCGGATTGCCTGGAGTCCGGCCGGAATGGCTGCCATACCGAGGCAAACCTGAGGAATAAAAAAAAGACGTTTATCTTGAAAACGCCATGAATAATAAACATTACGGGCGAACCCTATTTCTGAACCGCTGCCTAAAACACAGCCGACCCAAAATGTTGGAACGATGCAGAAAAAAAACAGAATCGCTTTTATTGTCCGACCTTGATAATAATGACCAAGACCGGGGACAAGCCACGTCAAAATTCCGGCAATAACCGGATTTTTCAGATTAATTGTTTTGACTTGTTCGTATTCCGAAACAGTCAATTCCTCTGTTGTTGTTTTGTTTAATGAAATATTATCGGGTACAATTGGGGAGTTCGTCATAAAAGTTTGAAAGAAAAAATCACAAAGGTTAATTTTGAATAGCGAAAAAGTATATACTAAAACGGAACAACCTGAAACACCCCCCACAAGCCAAAGTATCTACACAAGTCTAATTGTTCTTTCAAGTATTTTTTCTTTGTTATTATTTGTAGTATGCATTAAAGACTAACTTTGAATTTATTGGATAACCTAGTTACACTCCACAGATGACGCTGATATTCCCAAAAGGTGATTATCTGCGAAAATCGACGCAATCCGAGAACAAATTTATGTAATCTGCCAAAATTTCGCCAAACAATTACAAAAATTTTTTGAACAACTTTTTTTATCTATCGTAGATATTGTTAATGTAAATTAAGGTCGGAAGGTCTGACCTGTTGTAAAAAATTTTGAACCCTAGATATTTTCAAAACAGAAAAAAAATGAAAATGACTGGAAAATCAATCTTAACGTTGTTTCTTGGAACGGTCATCTTAACATTATCGGCGTGGTTTCTTTATGCCAATGGCGAAAATAAGGTGACACAAAATTCACCCGAATCCGACAAAAATGTAACCACTCTTGCTCCGGCATCTTTTTGGATTGGAGTTCAGGTTGCGCCGGTTCCCGACATTTTTCTTTCCCATTTTAAAGTTAAAAATGAGGATAAAGAAGATTCCGGCAGGGTTGTTATCGAGCAAGTTGTTCCTGACAGTCCCGCAGCAAAAGCCGGTTTGAAACGTGGTGATGTTATTCTCCAATTTGCCGGAAAAGAAATCAATACGCTTCATGATTTAGTTGGGCAGGTTTCCGAAGCCAAAGAAACAACAAAACAAATTCAAATTATTCGGGATGGTGCGAAAATGGACCTGAATATCACTCCCGTTCCGCGCCCAATAGAACAAATGATGATTCAAGGAAATCCAATGTTCCACGGCGGACGGGCAATCATACCACAACCTTTATTACCGCCGCCCGGAATGAAACTTGGTCCTGAAATTTGGATTGGTCCGCGCGATCCGCAAAAAATGATGCGCGAAATGGAAGAATATTTCCGACAAATGCAAGGCGGTGCGGATAGTGATCAACTCCTGCTTATTCCAGATCAAGAGGATCAATCAACAAAAACTTTGTCATCAGGAAAACATCTTTCTGTTTCTTCTGTTACCGATAAAGACGGTAAAACTAAAATTCGTGTTAAACAAATTCTTAAAACCGGTGATTCCAACGAAGAAAAAAATTGGGAAGTCGAAAATATTGACGATCTTCCCGAAGAAATCCGCAACGAAGTTAAAACATTGTTAGGCGGTTCTATTTCCGGTTGACAAGGTTTGGGGGTAACGGATTAGGTTAACCGGTGCCGTGCATCATCTGTTTGAGTTTCGGAGCGAGAGCCAGTGCGATAAAACCGATAATCATGGGGATTACCGCCATGACCAGGAAAAAGTCAGCAAGTCCGGCTTTCTCTCCGAAAAAAAATGTAATTCCGTCGCCGGAACCGAAATAACTTGCCAGATAACCGGCAAGAATATACGCAATACTGCTTGCCGTAAACCAAACACCCATGAAAAACGAAGCCAACCGCGCCGGTGCTAATTTTGTAATCATTGAAAGTCCCACCGGCGAAAGGCACAGTTCTCCCCATGTCGCAAAAAGATAACACAAAATAAGCCAATACGCCGCTGCTTTACCGTTGGTTGCCTTTGCTTCAATCGCTCCCGGAATCATCACCAAAAAACTCGCCGAAACCAGCAACAAACCAAGCGCAAACTTGGTTGGAGTGCTAGGTTCAATACCATATCGGGCAAGAGTTACCCAGATGAATGTGAATATCGGCGCAAAAATCACAATACCCAAAGCATTGACGGATTGATACCAGGTTGCCGGAAAAGTAAAGTTTTCGGCTTTCGGTACAAAATTTTCACCAAAAGAATGTTCCATTTTTTCCAACCCCGCAAGTAAACTAGGAATATCACCTTCTTTATTATTCCGAAGCCGCTCTTTCAGTCCGGCGGCTTCTTTGACCAGTTCAGGATAAATTTCAATAATAGATTGCTCTTCCATTGTGTTGCGGAAAGAGAACAGACGTTGAATCCGTGTGTTCAGCGATTCTTTGGCGATTGGTTGATCGGTTTGCTGGACAAGTTGAAGTTGCTGAATCTGCTTTTCCAAATCCCGGAGCCGTGCAATCACCTTATGGTATTCGACAATGGTTTCGTTGTTCAAATAAAGATTGTTGACTGCAAATTCAGGCGAATGATCAATAACAGATTGTGCAACAGTACGGTTGGTGTTAATTTTTGCAAAGATATTGAGTGACGAGCCGGCTTGTTCAAAGGATGCCCAGAAAGCGATGACAAAGAGAGAAAGTACCAAAATAACAAAAATACGATCACAATCTTTTTTTATCAGTGGTCTGGTTTGTTCGTACACTGCTTTTTCCTGGGTCTCCCGTTCTTCCGGTGTCAAAGCCTTATCAAGATGTTTTGCCGGAGCACCGCCAATTCCTTTCAAATACCATTGCCCCAAGGTGGAGAACAGAATCAAACCGCAAATCATCCCGAATCCCGCAATGATAAAACCGAGATGATAACCGTATTTTTCCGCGACTGTTCCGGCAACAAGCGGAGAAAAGAACGCTCCGATATTGATTCCCATATAAAAGATTGAAAATGCGGCATCACGTCGTTGGTCGCCCTGATCGTAAAGTTGACCGACCATAACGGAAATACATGGTTTGAAAAAACCGTTGCCAAGAATCAATAATCCGAGTCCGATGTAAAAGATTAACAATGCAAGCGGATCGGTTGCTAAGGTAATCTTTACACCGCCGCCGATACGGATTAATTCGGTTGTGGCAAGGAAAAATTCACCGAGTGCCATCAAGACCGCTCCAAGGACAACACAAGATCGTTGTCCGAGAAAGCGGTCAGCGATCCAACCTCCTAAAAACGGTGAGAAATACACCAAACCGGTGAACCAACCGTACAATTTATAAGCGTCCGCTTCACTCCAACCAAAACCGGGAGTTTGCTCACTGGTGGAAACGTCAACCAGATAAAGAACAAGAATGGCCCGCATCGCATAAAAAGCAAACCGTTCCCACATTTCTGTTGTAAAAAGGACCCAAAGACCTGCCGGATGACGTTTTGAGAATTTCCGAGTATTTTTTGTGTTGTTGGTCATAAATTATGTAAGATCAATAGAATATTGAGAATATTGTAGTTTTTTCTAAATGGTGTATTAGCCTCAAATAACAATTGGGACATTTGACATTCTTTATTATGGTAACCATTTCACCAATTAAATGCAAGATACCAATTTCGTTTTTTATCTACATTCGTTTTTTATATACTTTAACTCTGTAAAAGATGTTCTTTTATTTTGTCGAGAACTTCTCCCCGTGTTTTATTGGTTAAGTCGAACAATGCAGGGCAAGTCCTGCCGTTAACGATGGGGTTTACCCCGTGAGAGTGAACACAAAATAAAAATTCCACTGATAGATTACATTGTCCTTATATTTTTCGACCCTATTGATTTCAAGGTATTTTTATCGATTGTTGCCTTAAAAAAATCACAATATTCTCAAAAACCAACCAAAAAATCTTAAAATATTGTTAATTGGAGTTTTCCATTGACCCAATGGAGGACTCCATTTACTAATTGGAGAACTCCAAATAACACCATTCCAACCATGTTTTTTAAAAGGAGATTATACTTTACACGGTAGTATATTTGTAACGGTCTATTTTATTATATTCTGCACTTTCCAAAAAAGTGGTCTTTAAAATTGATTGTAAATTGTGTAAATTATAGATTGTTATTTTTTACGCAACGAACCCCTTCTTTAATTTGAATGAGTAAACTGATGTCAAAGGATTGTAATCAGGACAAATTTAACATCTGCCTTTTTCAAAAAATAGGTCTTTAAAATTAGTTGGACTCTATGTAAATTGCAGATTATGATTTTCTCTTATTTTTGTTGGGCATCTTGTTTGCGAATCAATGTCAGCGAACTGTTACGGTTGGGATTCAATTTTCACCGTTATACTTCTTACGGGGTTAAGAGCGAAAAACAAAAATTCTTGATACAAAAAATAAAAAATAGAAAGGGCTGTTAGATATTATTATGCGAATAGATCGATTCCTTTTACTTGGTATTGTTTTTCTTGCGATATTTATTGTTATCGTAACGACTTCGGTACTAATATTCGACATGTTTAATATGGCAAAACGGAATATTACCGAGTTAAATTCTGTTTCGGAAAGTGTTAAAGAGCAAAATGACGCAATGTTCAACGACTTGAATCAACACGTTTCAACGGTAGGAGAGGATATTTGGAATATCACCAATGAAGCGGCGATTGAGGAATTACGTAATGTCGGTAATGAAATTGCTGCAAAAATCAAAACGATTATGGATACTCCGTTTATTGTTGCAAATGATATTGCAACAATGCTTCTGTTTGAAAAAACCGAAGCCGAAAAAAATAATGATCTGCCAAACCGTAAACGTATCGAACAATTTCTCTACAACATTCTTGAAACAAATAAAGAAATAACCGCTGTGTTTAGCGGTTGGGAAAAAAACCAATTTGATGGAAAAGACAGTGAATTTGTTGATAAAGAAAATCCCGATCCGGAAATGGATCACTCAAATAATCATTTCGTTTCAGAAGGGGCATTTCTTCCCTGGTTCTATTGGGGTGAAGACGAAAAAACAAAAGAACCCAAAATTATTCGCGCTTTTCTCGATGACTATTTAACCAGTTCCGCAAATTATTATGTTACTCCTCGTGATACGAAAAGGGAATTTATTACAGAGCCGTATGTTGATGCCGGAATTCCTATTACTTCATTTTGTGTACCGATTTTACAGGAGGATCGGTTTCTTGGTATTGCAGGAATTGATATTGCTCTTCAGAAACTTCAGGAAATTGTTCAGGAAAGTAAACCATTCGGAAACGGTTTTGCCATGTTCCTAAGTCCCGCCGGAAGTATTGTTTATCACCCCAACGAAAAAATTAACTATACAACCGAAAAAAATGACGACGGCGAAGAAGAGGAAACTTACCGAAAAATTGAAACAGTTACCGCTTTAGAAGAAACATATAAGTATATTCAAGAAAAAAAAGCAATCATCTACACCAGTAAAACGATAACAGGAGAACCTGATGAAGAGATGTTGGTTATTCATATTCCGGTTCAGTTTGGTGATTATCCTGAAATGTGGACGGTAATTGTGGCAGCACCGGTTACCAGTATTATGCAGCGTCGGGATGCCACTAAAAAAAGTATGGACAACATGATCGGGCAACTCGAAACACAAAATACCCAATTCGTTCAAAAATTTGAAGATCGAATCGCCGATATTATTAACGTTTCTCAATCATTATCGAAACAATCCTTAATTCGTTCCGCTGTTATTGCGGTGGTCATTTTGATTTTTGCGGTGGTGATCGGCAGTGTTTTTGCCGGTTGGGTCAATCGTTCCATTGAAGCCCGTGATTTTCGTTACCGGCAAATTCTTGATGTATCAACTGATCCGATTTTGGTAGTCGATATGAATATGAATATTCTGTTCGTTAATCAACTAGGGTTGACTCTGCTGAAAAAACAACTCGCAGATTGTATCGGACAAAATGTCGAGGAACTCTGGAAACCGATTATCGGTAATCATTACGAACAATGCGGTATCCGTTTGCTTCTTTCCGAAGGAAAAACATTGAGCCGAATTGAATTGGGTAATCGTTATTGGGATGTAACTTCAAATTATATTACCAATGTGCGCGGTACCAAAGACGGATTGATTGAGATATTCAAAGATGTTTCCGACCGGGAAAATGTTTATCATTTAATTCAGAGGGTTGATGAACTCATCAAATCAACAGTGGAACATACTTCCAATATTGCCGATGCTTCCGAGCAACTCTCGCAAGGGGCCAACCAACAAGCCGATAGTTTGAACTCCATTACCGGCAATATGCGGCAGATGAATGAACGAACAGAGAAAAATGTAACTCATACGATTGATGCGAATGATCTTTCCCAAAACGCTGTTCAAACCGCAACTCTTGGTCAACAACAAATGCAAGAAATGGTTACCACCATGAACCAAATCAGTGTCAATGCCCAAAATATGCAGAAGGTTCTCAAAACAATTGATGATATTGCGTTTCAGACTAATTTGCTTGCTTTAAACGCTGCTGTTGAAGCGGCGAGGGCGGGAATACATGGTAAGGGATTTGCGGTTGTTGCGGAGGAGGTTCGTAATTTGGCGGCGCGTAGTGCCAAAGCGGCGAAGGAAACGGAAGAATTAATTGTCAAGAGTAATCAACAGATTGAGGGAGGTGTTCTTGTTGTTGACCAGACATCCCAAGCGTTGAATAAAATTTTGTTGCAAATTTCAGATATTTCCGGTTTGATTTCGCTGATTGCGAATGCGTCCCAAGAACAGTCGGCTGAAGTCAACCGAATCTCTCAAACTCTTGACACCCTCGATCAGATTACGCAACAAAATATCAAAATCTCTTCCACAACAGAAAAAGCCTCCCAACAACTCGCTTCAGAAGTTGGGGAATTACAAAACCTGATGGAACATATTCAGAAAAACCAAAATTCGCAATAGTTCAGCGGAATTTTTATTTGAAATACGAAATGTACGGAAATTGAGAGAAAAGAATTTTTTAAAATAAATATTAGAGATGAATTGATGTCAGTAGGAATTAGGAATTAAGAAAACTTATTTTTGTTAAGGTTATTTATTTAAACAGGTTAAGAATGATTTGGGGTCTTAATGCGGCGGGTTCGAGTTCTTGATACAACTTTGAGAGATGGAGATCAAGCGGCAGGGTTTGCGTTTGATCGGAATACCAAACCGTTACTGGCAATTGCTTTAGCGAAAGCTGGGGTTGATATTGTCGAGGCGGGTTTTCCGCTTTCTTCGCAGGACGATTTCGATGTGTGTTGTGAAGTTGTTGCTGCGTTAAGGGATTTTCCTGTACAGGTTGCGGTTGTTTGCCGCGGAAATGTCAATGATATACGAAAAACCGCCGCAACTCTTAACGATACAGGTATTCTTCATGTAACACTTCCGGTCAGTAATGCCCATGTATCTGCATTTTTGAACATTTCCCGAACACAATTGATTGAAAGGGCAATTCAAATTGTTTCGTTTGCATCGGGGCTTGTTTCTTCGGTTGAAATTGGAGCCGAAGACGCAACACGTTCCGATCCTGATTTTTTGTGCGAATATTGTTGTGCTGTTATTGAAGCGGGTGCGTCAACGGTGAATATTGCTGATACGATTGGATTGTTTACGCCGTCGCAAATATTTTCACTTGTAACGTTATTACGTCAACGGGTTTCCGGTTTTTCATGCGGTCAAACATGTTTAAGTATTCACTGCCACAATGATGCCGGTCTTGCGGTTGCGAATACGCTTGCTGCGATAGAAGCCGGTTGTGATCAAATCGAAGTAACGGTTGGCGGTATTGGTGAACGGTCGGGCAATGCTGCTCTTGAAGAGGTTGCCGCCAATCTTTTCGTACATTCTGAAATTTACAATGTTTCAACCGGATTACGCTCGGAACATTTAAGTAAATTAGCGGATTATTTTTATCGTGTTACGGGAATTTCGCCTGGTCCGATGAAACCTCTTACCGGTTGGAATGTTTGTGCGCATGCTTCCGGTATTCATCAAAAAGGTTTTGTTCAGTCTTCGGACAATTATTTACCGGAAACCGCACGAATTTGTAACACTGTACCGGAACGGATTGTTTTATCGCGTCATTCCGGTAAAGCCGGTATCCGATTGATGGCGGAACGACTCGGTTTAAACATCCCCAATCACGCAATAACAGAACAACTTTTAAATCATATCAAAAAATCCGGTTTACGGACTTTTGGTGTTACGGAATTTTTGAAACTGGCTGCCGAACATGATTTATTGCCGCCGGATTTTCCGCAACCGATTTCCTGTGTTGGATTTTCAGAATACCGTACAGAAGAACATTGCCGCATAACAGCAATGATTACTGTTTCCGGCACCGACAAACAAACGGTGAGCGGTGAAGGGTTCACGGTTGAATCGGCGGTTCTCAATGTAACGAAAAATATTAGCGGTTTGTCAATTCAATTAACAAAAACAGAGTTGATTGGTAAAGAGGGATTATTTCATTTTTATGCGGAAATGTTGGTTGCCGGTCAAACGGTGATTGCGGTGGAACGTTTGGGTTCTCATCCTACACGCTTGCTTTTTGAATGCTGCCTCGATACCGTCAATCAAGTTACGAGAAAACACACAACGTAATTAATAATTCCGCTTGCGGCACAATACCTAATTAACAATACCTAATTAACAATACATTATTAACTATACACTATTAACTATTATGATTCATTTTCGTTGCATTCGTTGTCAACATGCGGTTGAAGTGTTGGAGAATATGATTGGCAAAAAAATGTATTGTCCGGTCTGTTATCTCGAACTCATGGTTCCGGCGTCAAGTACGGTCAAACCTGTTGATGAATCACAACTCTATACGGTAGACGAAGTTCCGGTTGATGTTCGGACAATGGAAGACCGGAAACAATTTGTTTCATTATGTTGTCCTGTATGTTACACCAATATTTCCGTTACCAAAGAACAAATTGGTACGGAAATCGTTTGCCCTGAATGTGAGACGAAAGTTTGTGTTCCTGAATCAATTGCGGAAAAAGCAGATCGGGCGTTGGAGGCATGGGTACGTGAGAACCGGACATGGGATAAACGAACTCAAGAGGAACGGGAACGAGACGGACGGTTATGGAATGAACAACCGATTTTGTCTGATCAATCAGTTAAGGAAACCTACGCATTACGGGACGGCAACACCGATGCACCGGAATATCAAACGGTTCGGGTTTATTGTAAACTTTGCGGAACAATAATGTATGCTTCCGTTACGCAAATCGGTACGGAATTAACTTGTCCTGATTGTGAAACGAAAAACATTGTTCCCAAACCTCCCAAACCTGTTCCGCTTCCTCCGCCGTTGCCGCCCATGTTTGAAGGTGGTACGACATTTGGTCTTGCCGGAACGGTTCCGCAATCTGTTACGGGATTACTCATTCCGGTAGTTTGTTCGCTTTGCGGAACACGAATGTATGCCGGAGAAAATGAAATTGGCGGTTTCAAAACTTGTCCCGATTGCGGACGGCAAACGGAAATCAAAATGGTTCCGAAATCGGAAAAGATACAACCGGTTATTTCACCTGACGGCGGTTACGGTGTCAGTCAATCTGAATTACCGGAACAACGACCCGTTTTCCGAACACTCACCGATTATCGTCACGTTGAGGGGTCATTGGATAAAGAACTTTACGATGCCAAAAAATCAAATACCAAAAAGAAAAATTCCCCCAAACCGCCGACTTTGTTCAATCCGGATCATTCCTCTGTTTCAGAAACAGATATTGATACAGATATTGATTCGGAAACATTGCAGAAACGCCGCATCATAAAATAGATATTAAACAACGCAATTGCGTTACAATAACATGTGTCCGGTATGTTCGGATCGGTTTTAGTGATTGTTTTTCAAGGTCAAAAGCGTCTAAAAAATGTTTTTGTGCCGTCTGATTGTTTTATATACTTCTTGCATTCATTATTTTATGTTGAATCAATTAAGAGTTTTGTTAAAATGATATTTGTTGTAACATTTTAATGGAATTTTTGTTTTTCGCTTTTAACCCCGCCATGTTGTGTGAAAAACATAACCGTAGTAACAGTCTATTTTATTAACGAGCACACAATTGAAATCGTCCGCAGATGACGCAGATTTTCGCAGATTATTTTAAAAAGTTTTTTGAAAATAATTTTTTGGTAATATATCAGTGGAATTTTTATTTTCGAGTCAAAAAATTGTGTACCAATTCGCCCCGTAGGGGCAATCAGCAATAGCGTAGGGCAACGCCCTACGTATGGTTTCGCCTTTAAAATCAAGCCCTGAAAGGGCGCAAGCCTAAAGATCATTCATCATCTTATTGCATCTTATTGCTGTCGCCCTTACAGGACTTTGGTGTTTTATATTTGTTACGTAGGGCGTTGCCCTACGCTAATGCTGGTTGCCCTTTCAGGGCGATTTTAATGAATACATAGTTAAAAACAAATACAGAAAACAAATACAGAAAATTCAAGTAAGAGTAGTTTAAAATTATTCCACTGATTATATTACATTTTTTGTATTTTTTGTCTATTCTTCATTTTTTGTTTCGTTATTTCCTGCTCTCAAAAAATAATCCTTGAAAATCCGCGAAGATCGAATATCTGAGAAAATCGCTGGACGAAAATCTGCGTAATCTGCGTAAATCTGCGGACGAAAATAGACAATTACTAACCGTAAGTGTAGTGCAGCGCAACTTATGGCTCGGAAACCTCCCATCCTTTTTAAGCCCCGTATGGGACGAGATTATCAATCACAACAATCATCATCTCGCCCTTGCAGGGCTTTGGGAAAGTGGAAAATTCATAACAAATAAACATCAAACACGTGATTATCTGAACACGTGATTATCTGAAGTAAATCTACAATCAATTATCTCATAAATGGTTGCGGAATACGAACTAGAGGTCCCGCATCAATTTTGATGATTTTTGATTGAGGTGTAATTTCAATTTCAATGGGAGTTGTTTCGGGAAGGTTATATTTTTCTTCAACGCAAGAGAAAAATTTTACGTCGATTTTTGCCGCGGCCGCTTCGTCATAACGATTTTTTGCCGCAGCATATTCTTCGTAACCTTCATTTCCCTGCTTTGCAAGAACAACTTTATACTTTCCGAGCGGTACACCAGTAAATTCACCATGTGTTCTGATTGGCGCATAACCGTTTTCATCTGTTCGACAGCCAATAGCCCATGTTACCGAAGGATCGGTTGATCGCAGAGAAATAAGCATGTCGGTAACCGGTTTGCCTTCCTGAGTCACAACAAGTGTTACTGGATACAACGCCGGTAAACCATCCGGTTTCAAAGGACCACCGCAACCGGCAAAAATTCCAAAATTCAAAAGAAAAATAAAAATCGTTGTTTTTTTGATGGAAATCATAATAAATTTTTATTGTTTTGTTATTGATGTTGTTAATGGATATTGAAACCGCAACGTGAAAATTCGTAATTATAAAAATGACGACATTCTCACATTACGGTTTACGCGGAAGTTTGGGTGTCAAAATGGGTTAAGGTGATTTGGATTCTCCTCCTTGCGGAGTTCCTAACGCTCCCCAGACACCATAATTACTTTCACCGGATGCAACCGGTTGAGTTCCGGTTCCTTCGTGAGTTCCTCCCTGGGCACCGTTCAAATTTCCGCAGTTAATTGTTTCGGAAATAAAATGGACGGAACCATCCACATAAACAACATTAGCACCGCCAGGATGTTCACTTGATGCCGTGAGCAATGCCCAACCATCACCGCCGCCGGTAACCGAATAACCACAGGAAGGCGAATTCGGCGGAAGTGCTGTATGGAACATTCCATTGATCGGACGTCCATCGCCGAAAATTTGTCCTCCCCAGGTATTGCCGGGATTTTTAATAATCGTTCGATCCATCGGATCACGGGCATTATTGAGACAATTGGCAGGAACCGGTGTGTTGCCTGTGTAAAGATTGGTCGTCCCATTTGAAGCAACGACTCCCGATTTAACTTTATTGGTTGTTGTTACAAGTGTTGTCGTTCCGTCGCCTTTAGTATCGGCAACAACCCGCTCTCCGGCAGCAACCGTATTACTTGTGCCGTCCGTATTCCATTCAAGTGATTTATGATGACGGGTATGGAACATGCCGCGAGTATAAACACGAGGATTATTGACAGGTCCGGTGGCATTGTAATCTTCCCAGACATTCCACATTCCATCTCCCATACAATAGCGGATGCTGGAGCGTGAGGTACCGCGTCCTGCCCAAGAAGTAACATATCCGCCGTGACCTTGTGCTTCCGGATCGGAAGGACAACAATAGGTCGAAAATGGTCCTACTAAAAATTGACTTGCTTCACCCCAAATAGCGGCGTTGGTACAATTTTTATTCAAACTCATAATACCATCCCAAGCGGCTTGTTGTTCATTGTATGGAAGTAAGAAAACATCAGGACCAACCTGATAGTGTTTACCGCCGCCGGTGGTTTCAATGGGCAACGCATCACGGGATGCCGGAAAACTTCCTTGTGTGTCGTGATGATTGTGAAGCGCAATACCGATTTGCTTGAAGTTGTTCGTACACTTCATCCGTCTTGCCGCTTCGCGTGCTGCCTGCACAGCCGGTAACAGAAGTGCGATTAACACGCCGATAATCGCAATTACCACAAGAAGTTCGACCAAGGTAAAGCCGAACGGTGAAGAACGTAGAAGTTGTAAAAAGTTTACAGGAAAGAGTTTAGAACGTGAATACTCTCCACTATCCGTTATCAACTTTCCATTACAGATTGCTCCCCCCCCCTTGGTTTGCCCATTTTAACATCGGGATTTTCGCAAAAAATCCTGCAAAAATCCCAACCAAACAC
>JAITIZ010000687.1 GCA_031279215.1 Planctomycetaceae bacterium | reverse complement strand
CAATTACTGACATCGAATAATCAATATACGAGGTCTTCATCTCCTCTTCGATGTTAATTTTAATAATTCTTTCGTTCTTTTCTTCCATTACAATCATTTATTATCCAAAACCTTATACCCGGTTTATTGTCTTTTATTACCGCTTAAAATGCTCGCTAAATTACTAAATTTATATCAAATAAATGAAATTTTGCAGTTTGAGCAGTGTACGACAAAATTCCTTTAATTAGACTATTGACGTTTTTGATTTGTACCCCGAGTGGGACTTGAACCCACACAGACATTTCTGTCCACAGGATTTTAAGTCCTGCGTGTCTACCAATTCCACCATCAGGGCGATTTTGCGGGTGCAAAGGTACATTAAATTTTGATTACGACAATATTTTTTCTTAATTTTTTTCAATCAATTTTATAAGTTCAAGATACTTTTGTTGTTGTGTTTCGTTCATTCGGTGTTTGAGATAATCTGTTTTTGCTCTTCCCAGCCAGAAATACAGAAATTTATCTGTAATAATAGTTGGCATTTTATGATTTTCGAGCAAAAAACGTTTCATTCTTTCGCAGTTTTCATTCCATTGAAAAATACGTTTATTTTCGTCGCAGCCGGCATATTGTGTTTTGATTCTTTCGATTTCATTCCGTTTGGTTTCGTTGGCATCGTAAATACCTTTGATTACTCGTGCCCACCATGCGCTAAGAATTTTTTCGTCTTTATTTTTTGAAGAGACGAAAGGGAAATGACCGTTTTCGACAAGAAATTTTTCTATATCCGACAAACGCTGATCAAACGAAGGAAGCGTATTATCAGCCGGTTCGTATTTGGGAGGATATTTTTTACGCGACAGTCCGAACAGGCCGTTCTGAAAAAGTATAAATCGTTTTTTTGTATCGTTAAGCATTGATGTTCTTACACTTGCGGTATTTGTTTCGGGAAAATACTGTTTAACATATTCAGTAATATTTTGTGCTGTTTGGGGCAATCGTTTTTTAGTCAAAAGTTCTATGATCAAATCACGAATAGTTCCGGATTTGACATGCGTCCATTCTTTAAGTACATAAACATTTTTTCGGCTTTGACAGGCAACTGCCTTGTGTTTAAGCAAATAATGCCGTAATTGAGACGGTTTGCTATAATGATGAGTCGGATAGCGGTTTTTTAATTCCGCAAAAATACTGTCTATATGCATCGGATTACCATTATCTTTCAATATTTCGTACACTATATCAAACATAGATAATTTGATTTTGACAGGGATTTTGAAACATCCGTCTTTTTCGGGATTCATATTGAACTCATAACGAAGAATATCCGTGATTATACTTGCGATACCGTCTTTTTTATTTACACTGTATTTTTTCCAGCATTCGCATTTAGCAACATAATTTACAGGGTCTAACAAATGTGGCAATTTATTTTTGTTCAGACTTTTCTGAAATTCTGTTCGGAATTTATTAAAATTAAAAATTTCCGAAAAGTCGTTATTTACAAGAAAAGAGATTTTCCATGGATTTATTTTCCCCGAAACGAGAAAACCTCCATACAGCGTATAATCATTATAATACAAGAGATTTAGCAGTATTTGCAAGATGAATTTTGGTGAAAAATTACTTTGTTCATCATCTATATATTGTTGCATATCCTGTTCCCAAATTACATCTTTGTTCAACGGTTTGTAGTGCTCCCAGTCGTTGCGATACTTATTTAAAAACAGCGATCGACGGGAAACAAACGCTCTAAAAGTATGTTTACCAATTTGTCGCACACGTTCACACGAAATAGAATATTTGGTTGCAAGCTCGTTTAATGAGGTCTGCTGTTGATTTTGACAAATTTTGAAAGTTTTTTTCAACACGTCAAAATCCCTGTCGACATAGTTTTCAAGTTGTTTTTCGAGTATCCAAAACATTGGGAAACAGCGATGTTTCATATAATAAGACAATGGAAAATCAATAGACTCCGACAACCCGTAATGATCACGAATTTCTTCCCTGATACTGTCTTCTTCCGACAGATAAAATTGACGCGTAATCTCCGTCTTCAATTTTTCTTTCAAATCGGTCGTTTCCGGAAGACTGTTTACAAAAAAATGTCTTACTTTCAACGATTGATTATCGTAGAAACACAAATATTCAGACACAAAAATATCGAGTGGAATTTTTGTTAACCAAATTTTAGAGCGAACAGAATAACTGTGCATTAACTGGTTATATTTTTCATGAATTGCTCGGCATTTAAAACTATTCGACAACAATGATTTAAAATATTCCATTATTTTTTTGCTCTCATTCGTGTCCAGCAGCGACTGATTACGAAGTGGAAACAGCGATACCATTGATTCGTATAACCAGTCCAATTCAATGTATGTTTTTGAATTGGTGTTGCTTATTTCTAATCTTTTTTTTGATCCTTCATTTTCGTAATTGACAAGTAAATCATAAAGCGACTCTATTCCTGAGATTCCGCAGTAATTACCGGTGCGAATAGAGATTTCTTTTGCATTCACCAAGTCATTAATCGAAGGATACAGTTCTTTTTCTGTCATGTTGTTCAAATTTTTAACATTATAACACCGTTACCCAGCCATATTTGTCTTCTTCGTCGCCAAGTTGTATGGCTTGAAGTTTCTTGTACAGTTCCACACTCCATTTCCCTGGTTCTTCGGCAAACGTATAAGTTTTACCAACTTCCTT
>JAITIZ010000565.1 GCA_031279215.1 Planctomycetaceae bacterium | reverse complement strand
CAAACACAACCGATTCCGCAAAACTCGAAACCGTATAAAAAATAAACAAACAAAAAATCAATAGGAAACGCATTATTAAATTCCTTTCCTTGTTGGGAGATTGGACACAATTTTAATTTTAACTTTAATCTTCGATAATCCAATGATATACTTTGGCATACTTTGTGCGGTCACATTTTTAATATTTAAATTTTCTTAACGATTTAGGTAACGACATAAAATCCTTTGCCCTGCAAGGGTATTAGGATTCTAGCCCGTCCTATTAGGGTTAAATTAAAACAAAAATGATACTGAAATATAACTCTTTCAATTTTGAAATAAACCGTTATCGAGAAACATCAATCAAATGACCGCAAGAAGCATATCAATGGATTTTCATAGGATTTCCATCGAATTTCCACAAAATTGTATATGAAAAAATATTTATTTTAAACTAGGGTGTGTAAATTTATTTGTAATATATCCGTGAAATTTTTGTTTTTCGATCTTAATCCCGCTAGAGGTGGAAAGTTGATCGTGGAGAATGCCGCAAGCAGATTACTACCTAAAATGTATTCCTAAAAACCGGATTTTCAAGTAATTGTCTATTTTCGTCTGCAGATTACGCAGATTTACGCAGATTTTAGTCCACCGATTTTCGCAGATATTTGATATTCGTGGATTTTCAAGGATTATTTTTTGAGAGTACGAAACAAACAAAGGAAGAATAGACAAAAAATATAGAAAATTATTTTCAAAAAACTTTTTACAATAATCTGCGAAAATCTGCGGACGATTGGAATTATATGCTCGTTAATAAAATAGACACTTACATTTTCAAGTGTAATGAGCATACAAACAATATAAATATTACGAAAAAATATAAATGCTCTTGACAATATTTTGATAATTCTTAAAATATTGCAGTTATGAAATCATTGTTTGTTTGTTTTGTTTTTTGGGTACGATTGATTGGTTCTATGAAAGGTTGTTTCTGCAAAATAACGCAAAATAAAATTCTCCGTTGGGTTACATCGGTTGCGGTTTTGTTTTACGTTCTCATTCCTTCAATAGGGACTTGCCATTGTTCTTGTTGCAAGCATACCAATCAGGTTGCCAAAACTGAAATCCCGCTCGTTTTAGAAAAATCAGAAACAACAGAAAAAGAAACGAAAACTTGTTGTTGTTCAGAAAAGAAACCGGTCAATAAACCCAAAAATGATTCGGCAACAGTTTCACCAATAAAGGAATTGCCGTTAAAAGATTGTTGTCAATCGAAAGGCAACATGCGGGAGTCGGGAACTTGTCCCTGTTTGCAAGCGGTTGATGTTTCACCTTTTATGCTGGAGGTTACCGTTTCCGTTTCACCGTTGTCGGAAGAACTAAAAAGTTTTTCATCCTATTTGTTCGTTTCTTCGGTTCAACCGGTTGATTCTCTATTGGTGTTACTCTGTAAATCGCTGGACGAATCGATATTCTGTTTATCCGTGCGCCTACATCTTTTGTTAAACGTCATGCTGAATTGATGTTTTCTGTGTCGTCTTTCCTGTACTGAATTTCCGAATCCACTTATCAACACCGTACATCAACGGACATATTGTTTGTATGTTTATAGATGGTATGGCGAAGGAGTTTATTATGTCAAATAAGTCAAAAAAACCGATATCCTCATTTTTTGTTTTTACGTTATTAATTGTGTTCACGCTTTTTGGCGTTGGAGTTGGTTGGTACGCGGCGCAACACCAACATTCCATGTCATCCGTTGCCGGTTCGACCGAACGCAAAATTTTGTTTTATCAATCGCCGATGCATCCGTGGATTACCTCCGACAAACCCGGGAAGTGTACGATTTGCGGAATGGCTCTTGCGCCGGTTTATGAAGGCGATACGGCTGCTAATGCTGTTACAAGCGGTTCCGATTTTATTAAACTGGCGGAGAATACAGCTTCGGTTATTGGGGTTGCGTCAACACCGGTACGCATGGCACCGTTACACCGTACACTACGTGTTGCGGGAGTAACCAGCGATGACGAAACTCGTCACCGTATTCTTTCGGCGCGAGTTCCGGGTCGAATCGAAGAACTTCATGTCAATCAGGTTGGCGTCGAGGTGGTCAACAATCAACCGTTGGCGGTGGTGTACAGTCCTGATGTTTTAACCGCGCAACGATTATATCTTGAAAACCGGCGTGTCGGAGTTAGCGGAGCAGTTTCTGCTTCAGAAATTGCGTCTAGCCGTGAAAAATTGCTTGCGTATGGTCTTGTCGATGAAGATATTCTGAAACTGGAACAAACCGAAACTCCCGAAGCCACTCTTGTAATTCGTGCGCCGTTTGACGGAACGGTTGTTTCCCGCAAAGCCTATGAAGGTCAATATGTTGATGTGAACGATGAACTTTTCGAGATTGGTGATTTTTCATCGCTTTGGTTTATTTTCGATGCTTATGAACGTGATTTGCCGTTACTAAAAATTGGGCAGGATGTGGATGTTACCTTAACATCGCTTCCTGGGGAAATGGTTACCGCTCCGATTGCCTTTATTGATCCTAACCTGAATGAATCCACACGAACGGCGCGGGTTCGTGTTGTTCTTCCTAATTCGTTGCGCCGTATTTTGCATCGTCAAACGGCCAATGGGATTGTCCACATTGAATCTGCACCGACATTACTGATTCCGCGAAGTGCGTTACTTTATACCCGTGAACAACCAGCCGCTTATGTTGATCTTGGCGGCGGAATGTATCAGTTTCGACAATTAACGCTTGGTCATATTGGTGATACGGAAGCGGAAATTCGTAACGGTGTCAGTGAAGGCGAGAAAGTTGTTACCCAAGCCGCCTTACTGATCGACAGTCAAAGTCAACTCGCCCATATTGCCGACGCATCCGGCACGTCCATGGAAATGGTTAAACCGGATTCGCCGGCGGCATCGGCTGTAACATTAACAACACCGACAACACTTCCGCCGGAACTGATAGAAACCGTTTTGAAAATAACAGAGGCTCTTGCTTCGGATCGTCTTGACGATTACCAAAAACATTTGCCTGCGGTGTTGGAAGCGGTTCATCAGACCAAGGAAGCGGTTCATGATATTCTGATACCGTTTGCGGAAAAACTTGTTTCCGGTACAGATTTGAAGGAGGCTCGTCGTCCGTTTGAGCCGTTCAGCAATGCTGTTGCGGATATTGTGAGAACGCAGCCGGAATCAGAACGTCAGGCAAAAATTTTCCAATGTCCGATGTCGCCGGTACTTGGTACGGCGCGTTGGATACAAAAAGACAACGCCGAAACACGAAATCCTTTTTTCGGTTCAGAAATGTTAAACTGCGGTGTGGAATTACATTAATAATATTGTAGTAAATATTATTCACGTAAATTGCTGAAGGCAACAGTTAGATATTCTTAAAAGATCATAGAACAAGTTTAAAATTCATACGGAATGTTATTGTATAATTTCATCGAATGATGTAAACTGCGATAAATGATTTGGAGACTATTATTGACTCTACTGATATGAGAAAACGGAAAAGCATGATGAATAGTCAACTGGAAAATTTGTAAAAGGTAATATGGCGATAAAAACAAGGTGAATTTTTCATAACCGTTTTGGTCATTTGTGTTTGGATTTTTAATTTATAGTACAAAATCCTATTGCAACGTTTTTAAATTATGAATGAAACTTATGAATGAAACAATTTATCCTACAATACACTTAACACCTGCGGGTTATGAGGCATTGATAGAACGGTTTCAGTTGGAGGTGATACCGAACTGGCATGAGTCGTTTATTGCCGACATTGATAATCACTCAACAGAAATTGTTGCGAATAAAATACGTGAAATTTATCCGGCAAAATATCATTACAACAATATGCTTGGTGAACATCTGGAATTTGCCATTAAAAATGATGGTGTCAATCCGGCAATTCTTGCAGCAGTTTTTCAGATTGCGCCGCGTAGCGAACTGACTGATTACATCGTTTCAAAGTTGTACGATAACTATGCTCGATGTTTATGGTATTGGTTTGAGTTTTTGACTGGCGAAAAACTGACCATTGATGATTTGACAACCGGAGATTATATTCCGTTGCTCGAACCCAATAAATATTACACAATTTCAAATCCGCAACCAATAAGCCGTCAACGAATTTACAACAACTTGATCGGAAATGCACAATTTTGCCCGATTGTCCGCCGAACCGATTGTTTGAATACGTTTGAGAAAACAAATTTTTCAGAACAATGCCGAAATATCATTTCAAAATTTACGCCGCAATTGTTGAAACGCGGAACGAATTATCTTTACAAAAAAGAAACGAAATCGTCTTTTGAACTCGAACATATTTACCCAAACTCGAACCATATTGAACAGTTGATACAACTCCTTCAATTAGCGGAGGAAGAAGATTTTTGTAAAAAAAATAAATTGATTTGGTTACAACATCAAATGGTTGATTCACGGTTTCGAGATACGGATTTCCGGCGGACTCAAAATTATATTGGGGAAAGTTTATCGTGGACGCAGGAGAAAGTTCATTTTGTTGCGCCAAAACCGGATGATTTAGCGGAAACGATGGAGGGTTTTTTTGTTGCGCATAATCGAATGAGTGAAGGCGGTGTTTCGGCAGTAATTCATGCGGCGGTAATTTCATACGGATTGGTTTTTCTGCATCCGTTTGAAGACGGTAATGGGCGTCTTCACCGTTTTTTGATTCATAATATACTCGCACAGCGCGGATTCACACCGTCGCCAATGATTTTTCCTGTATCAGCAGCCATGTTAAAAAATTCCGCCGATTACAATGCTTCTTTAGAATCATTTTCGCAACCGCTTATGGAACTTGTTGATTATGTTCTTGATAGCGAGGGGCGAATGACGGTACAAAATGAAACAATAAATTATTACAGATTCAACGATATGACAACACAAGCGGAATGGTTATTTCGTTTTATTGAACGGACAATTGAAACGGAATTAGGTGCGGAACTGACATTTCTTACCGCTTATGATTTGGCAAAAAAATCTGTTCTTGAAATTGTTGCTGATATTCCTGACAAAAAAATTGATCTGTTGATCCAATCATGTATTCAGAACAACGGTTTAATATCGTTGCGAAAACGACGCCGTTATTTTGAATTTTTGACCGATAATCAAGTTGCCGAGATAGAATCGGTAATTCAAACCGTCTTCAAATTAAACAACAAAAATAAAACATGAACAATAAGAATCAAGAAATAAAGAACATTCTCTATTTTTGAGATAAACATTCACATTAATAATTAAAGCAAGAATCTGACAATGAGAAAGAAAAACGGAAAGCGAAAAGTTGAAGATGTCAATAACGATAATAATATTACAACCGTTAATGGTCAAGATTCAATTCTCAATTTACCATCGATATTTAAAGGTGTTTTTATCACGGCGACGGATACTGAAGTCGGGAAAACTTATATTTCCTGTCAAATTGCTGCGGCATTAAAAGCAACTGGTATTCGTTGCGGGGTGTTTAAGCCGGTATCCACTGGCAACAGAAATGATGCAAAAGATTTAATTTATGCCGCAAAAATTAATGAAACACAGAAAAAAGTTACGCCGGTATTTTTTAAAAATCCTATGTCGCCTTATGGGGCAAGTTTACTTGAAGGTAAAACATTTGATTTAAAAAAGATTTATGCAACCTTTAATTATTTTAAAAACAAATATGATTTTATTGTTGTTGAAGGAGTTGGGGGACTTTTGGTGCCGTTAAAAAGAGATTTTTATGTATCGGATTTAATAAAGGAGTTTCAACTTCCTGTGATCGTGGTTGCAAGAGCAGGACTTGGAACAATAAACCACACTTTGTTGACAATCAATAAATTAAAAGACGACAAACAAAAAATTTTAGGAATCATTTTAAATGCGAACCAAACCGTCCATACCAACGATATTTCTGTTGCAACCAATGCAACACTAATTGAAGAAGCAACGCAATTGCCTGTATGGGAAATCGGCTGGAACGAAAAAATAGAATTAAAATATTTCTAAAATTTTCAGTGAAGTTTTCAATAAAAATTTTACAATGAAAGTTTCATTAAACCTGATTTTTGATATAAAAATTATCTCGTGACCTTAATATATCAGTGGAATCATTGTAGATAACAACCATAGTAGCCCTGAAAGGGCGATAGGAAAATTTAAACGGTTCGTTATTTAATCATCTTCCCGTTGCCCTTTCAGGGCGTTGGGTGGGAGGGGGAACTTAAACCCACCCCGTTGGGGCGGGCGATTCAGTAAAAAATACTGACGCCCCTAGCGGGGTTAAGATAAAAAATAAAAATTCCGTTGATATATTACCTTGACCTTAATATGATTATGCTTCCAAATACAGAACAAATAAAAGAAAAAGATAATATTGTTACTATTATCGATTCTTATATCAAGAGGCAATTTTTCACTGAAAGGTTGCATTGGCGATAACCGACGTGATCTGATGAATGGACGGAAATCAGAAACAAAAACGGATGGCAACACTTTTGTAAACGCTTGGAAAATTTCACTAAAATATTAAAAAAAAGACTTTTTTGACTAATTTTTTATCTGACAATCTGCCGATACGCATATAAAATATTGTGATCTCTTGAGTTTGTAGCAACATATTTTTTACGTTTCCATGAAAGGTAAACTGCAACAATTTGTACAAAACAGAATTTTCCGTTGGCTGTTGTCAATGGTATTCTTGTGTTACGCCCTAGTACCGCAATTTGGCGTTTGTCGTTGTTCGGATTGCCATTGCCATGACAATTGTAATTCCCATCAAATAATTGTAACAGAGGAGGAACCAACCGATTCGGTTTGTTGTTGTCCGAAGGAATTGAAAGCAGCCGCTTCTACAGTATCACCTGAAATATCAACCGTTGTACCGCGAGGTTGCTGTTCACAAATGTCGGCGGATGCCGTTTCGTCTGATGTTCAATACGGATCACCGGTTTGTCCTTGTTCCTTGAAATCGACAACCGAACAGTCGAATTTCATTTCGCCGTCTTCAATTTCATTACAAAAAAGTTTTGATGAATTGTTGATGAATGGATATTTATCGTATTCATTCCCTGTGTCGGTCATTCCGGTTATTAAAATCGTTACTTTTTATCTGCTTTACGAACCGCCGGTTTCACGGCTACCGGTTCGTCTTCATCTCCTTTTACTCGTCTTGTTGAATTAACGAAACGTCTATTACGGACAATTTTTGTTTAGTGTTTTCGTTTAATTTTTCGAGATAATCTATTTTAAGGAGATTACAATGGCTATTTCTGCAACGAGTGCAAGTTCCGGTTATGGTTCCGGTGCTGTACAAAAAAATAGTACCACTACTCAGTCTGGCAGTGCTTCCTGTTGTGCTTCCAGTGGTGGTCAACAAGCCGCATGCTGTGTTGGGCGTAACACGGAGGATTGCGTAAAAATTTGTTCCGGCGGACAGACTTCGTCGTTACAAAAAAATACGACATACTCGTCGTCGCGTCAATCGGCAACTCAAACCAGTCGAACCGCTTCAACCACAACAACGCTTCGGTCCAACAGTATCACGCAAGGTACCAACAATTACGGTAGAACTTCAACGCAAGTGAGTAGTAATTACGGTAAAACCTCCGCACAGACTTACCGTCCGTCGCTTAACTGGGTAAAGTAGCGTAACAAAAAAATGAAAAGTTGATAGCGGATAACGGCACAAATAATTATTGTTCGCGATTTACTATCAACTTTTCGTTATTTTTGTCTCGTTTTTATCAACAAGATCATTTCAAATTTTCTTGATAATAACGAAAATTTGCGGAGATTATTAGTATCAATAATTATAAAATTTGTACTATTTCAGCGGAATAATTCATCATTTTTCGATTAGCCGACGTGATTGATCATACCGCCTGTGCGATTGGAAATAGAAGCCGATACAAAAATTCTACTGAAATATTGCAAAAAAATTATCAGTACTATGAAAACATATCTTGACGCAAATTTTAATTTTGGTATATTATAACAATTCGTTAAGTTATAATATTTCACTTAACTTTTACAATATTTCTTTAACAAGGAGAATCCATGATGAAAAAGAATCTTTTGTTTGTTGTAACTTTTTTAACCTTATTCACCTCAACAATTCTTTTCGCCGACGAATTTTCTGTAGCGGATACGAATAAGGACGGTGTAGTGAGCAAGGAAGAGTTTAACACTTACCTCTCGGTCGGAACTGTAACACTTCCGCCTGCGTTGGTCCAAAGTCTTTCGGATGCCGCAAGTGCGTTGGCAAAAGATGACCTTGCAGGTTACAAAAAGCATTTGCCGACAATACTTGAATCGGTAAAACAAACAACCGGTGCAGTTCGCGCAACATTATTGCCGTTATCGGAACGGCTTGTTCCCGGCAATGATTTAAAAACGGCACGAAAACCGTTTGAACCATTCAGTAATGCCGCTGCAAATTTTGTACTTGCACAACCGGTGTCAAAACGTCAGGCAAAAGTGTTTCAATGTCCGATGTCGCCTGTTCTTGGCGTTGGACGTTGGATACAAAAAGACAATCCGAAGTTACAAAATCCGTTTTTCGGTTCACAAATGCTCACTTGCGGCAATGAAGTGAAATAAACGAATAATGTTTCGAATTTCGGTTGGCGGAGAATAATGTAATAATTTATTCTCCGCTATTCATGTTTCCTTTTTTAATTTTTGTTCTATTTTCTCCTCAACCTTTTATTTAATTGGGTAGGCAAATTTTATGATAAACACATTGATTCATTGGTCGCTTCACAATCGTTTTTTGGTGATTGCGATATTTATTGGTGTTTGCGGTTGGGGAGTTCACGCTTTACGGACAACACCGGTGGACGCTCTTCCTGATCTTTCGGAAAATCAGGTGATTGTTTATGCTGATTGGGCAGGGCGTTCACCGCAGGAAGTTGAAGATCAGATTACATATCCGCTTTCTGTTTCGTTACAAGGTCTTGCCGGAGTTAAAACAGTTCGCGCAACATCCATGTTTGGTTTTTCGTTTCTGACGGTTATTTTTGAAGACAATATCGAAACGTATTTTGCACGGACGCGTGTTCTTGAACGTTTAAATTCTCTTGGTGCCGTTTTACCGGAAGGAGTTACTGCTCGTCTTGGACCGGACGCTACTGGACTTGGTTGGGTGTATCAATATTATCTGAAAACGGACACTAATGCGGAGCAAGACTTAGGTTCGCTTCGAACACTTCAGGACACTTATATTCGTTACCAACTTGCTGCGGTTCCGGGCGTTGCGGAAATTGGTAGTTTGGGCGGTTTTGTCCGTCAATATCAGGTGGAAGTCTCATCTCTTCAACTTAAACAATATAATCTTTCACTTGGTCAAGTCATGGATGCACTTGTTACAAGTAATCTTAATGTCGGCGGGAAAACACTTGAAGAAAACGGTTCGGAATTTGTTGTTCGCGGAATTGGTCTTGTGAATGATGTTACGGATATTGAATCAATACCGCTTCTTGCCCGTGATGGTGTTCCGCTTTATTTGCGTGATGTAGCTCATGTCCAAATCGGCGGTGATTTTCGGCGTGGTACTCTTGATATTAACGGACAAGAAGTTGTCGGCGGAATTGTGGTGATGCGTTACGGCGAAAATGCGTACAAAGTGATTCAGGATGTGAAGGCACGTATCAATGCGATTCAAATCGGTTTGCCGAAAGGAGTTACGATTGAACCGTTTTATGACCGTAGCGATTTAATCACCCGTGCTATTGATACGCTTAAAAATGCTCTTGTTGAAGAAATTATTCTTGTTACGATAGCACATATTTTGTTTCTTTTCCATTTCCGGTCAATTCTTATTGTAACAATTCCATTGCCTAGTGCAATTCTTGTTTCATTTATTTTGATGAACCAATTTGGTATTCCGTCACATATTATGTCTTTAACCGGTATTGCTATTTCGATTGGAGTGTTGGTTGATGCTGGAATTGTGATGACGGAAAATGTGATTCGATATTGCGAGCGCGCTCTGGAAGAAAAGAAAACAGTCAAACATTCGGTCAATTTAACCGCTGCTGAGATTTTCCAATTGACGTTACAGGCAAGTACTCAAGTTGGACGTCCGATGTTTTTTTCGATGGCGATTATTATTCTTGCTTTTGTGCCGGTGTTTTTGCTTACCGGACAAGAAGGTAAACTGTTTCATCCCCTTGCTTACACCAAAACGTTTGCGTTAATCGGAGCCGTATTACTTGCAGTTACCGCCGTACCAGTTTTTTGCACCATATTAGTTCGCGGTCCTTTTCGTGCGGAAGATAAAAATATCCTGATGAATTTTTTGTTGCGAATTTATGATCCTGTTCTTGATTGGTCGCTTCGTCATACCAAAACGATTTTAACCGGAGCGGTGTTTTTGCTTATTGTTTCGTTAATTCTTGCTTTTGGTTTACCGCAGTGTGTTAATAACGTACTGATTTCACGTTCTGCTCCTTATTTTCCGCTTCCGGCGTTTCAGGGTTTTGGTTCGGAATTTATGCCGACATTGGAAGAAGGTAGTTTGCTTTTCATGCCTGTTTTGTTACCGGCAACTTCATTGACGGAAGTGAAACGAATTATGGCGTGGCAGGACAAAGTGATGAGCGAATATCCCGAAGTTGTAACAGCAGCCGGAAAACTTGGACGTGCCGACACGGCAACAGATCCGGCACCGGTAGAAATGATTGAAACAACAATTACGCTCAAACCGCCGTCTCAGTGGCGTCCCGGAATTACGAAACAAAAAATTATTGCTGATTTGAGTGAACTTTTAACTCAGGTTCCGGGTTACACACCTGGTTTTTTGCAACCGATTGAAAACCGGACTTTGATGACCAGTACTGGAATTCGCGCTCAGGTGGGAGTCAAGATTTTCGGTAACGATTTAATTTCATTACAAAAAAAGGCGTTTGAAGTGGAACGAATTATCAACACGATTTCCGGTGCCACCGGAGTTGCTCCGTCACGCGATCAGGGCAAACCGTATCTTGAAATTGCTGTTAATCGTAACGCGATGGGGCGTTATGGACTTCACGCTGCGGATATTCTGCAATATGTGGAAACAGGTTTAGGCGGGACAAGTGTTACGACAACAATTAAAGGACGGGAGCGATGGTCAATTCAAGTACGTCTTGATCGTAGTGATCGTGATGATATTGAGAAGATTGGTGAACTGCTGATTCCGACGCCGAGCGGTTTGCTGGTTCCGCTGGCACAAGTTACAGAAATAAAACGTGTAATCGGTCCCAATGAAATATCAAGTGAAAACGGCAGGCTTCGTGTTTATGTTCAGGCGAATGTGGTAGATCGTGATTTAGGCGGTTTCGTTGAAGAAATCAAATCTCGTATCGAAAAAGAGATTCATCTTGAACCTGGTCAAACGATAGAGTACAGTGGTCAGTACGAAAATCAACTTCATGCGCGTCGAACATTGATGGTGGTATTTCCGACGGTAATTCTTGTAATTTTCCTTTTGCTTGTTATGACGTTCCGATCAACTGGAGAAGCGGCGCATGTTTTGTTGGCGGTTCCATTTGCGTTGACGGGCGGTGTAATTTTGCAGGCGGCAATGGGGTTCAATTTTAGTGTTGCGGTTTGGGTTGGCTACATTGCACTTTTTGGTACGGCAATTCAGACTGGAATTATCATGGTGGTTTATCTGGAAGAATCTGTACAAAAAGCGCGTGAAACCAAAGGTTCAAAACTTACTTATAAGGAATTTATTGATGCGGTTAAGATAGGAGCGAGACTACGGTTACGTCCGAAAGTGATGACGGTGGCGACAACAATTGCGTCGTTGTTACCTATATTCTGGAGTACGCGCACTGGCGCGGAGATTATGCAGCCGTTGGCAACACCGGTTGTTGGCGGCATGATTTCCAGCCTGCTTCATATTTTAATTGTAACACCTGTTCTATTTGTAATGTTACATCGAAGGGAAATTTCTATCGGTGAACCCGTTATCGAAAATCAATGTTGATAACAAGAGCCTGTTACTTGTGTTTTTGCTTTATTAGAGACAAAATGTTAACGAAAAGTAACATTTAATCGGAAGTTATAAATTGTTTCAATAAATTGTAAAATGCTTGAAAACTAGGTGATTGGTTGGCATCAACCGTCATATATTGTCCGATGTTGTCTGCCCACTGACATTTTTCGCGTCCGATTTTCGGATAACCGATTTTTGCTAGGTGTTCTGAACCGCCGTGAAAAATTGCATCTGCCAGACATTCCCATGTTCCGCAGATTGAATCTTGTTCGTAACTTTTCAAAACAAATTCATTGACAAACGGATACGCACGGCGAACCGCAACCGAATCACCCAAAAGCCATGCCTCAATTTCCTCCACCGCCAATCGAACTCCGCCTGCCGGAACCGGATCGCACTTGGAAAAAAGAGCCTCCAACTGATTATAAAATGTCTTGAAATCATGGTAATCAAGATCAACCACAATAATCACAATACCATTTTTGCGCGGTAACGATTTTCCATACGCCTTTAATTGACTTATTAACGTCTGAAACAAAATTGTATCCCATGGCAATGTTCTTGCAAGATGTCGCGGCATCTGTGCCATTACTCGATGTTTTAGTTCCTGAATATTGATAATCCGATATTTGTTTGGTTTACCTTTGGGACCCAGAATTTTGGGAACAAGATGTTCTAACAATAATTTACCGGAGGCGTCTTCTACAAGTATTTCAAAATGCACGATAATTCAATTTTGTTAAATTTATTTATTGTTTGTTTATTCGGCACGGTACGAATATCTTTATTTTTTTATACTTTAAGCTCTACTTTTATACCATAAATGATACGGAAAAATTACGAAAATAATCACATGATTGACAATCATAAAAAATTAAGAACCAAAAAGTAAATAATTAAAATGATGATAATGGTCTATTTTGTAAATATTTACATAATATGAACGATAATTTTCCTACATCCTGAAAAGATAACATATTTAGTGAAAAATTGATAGTAGCGAGTAGAAAATGAAGGGTGTTGCAGGCGGAATTATTTTTATGATTATGTTGTCTGAACGATGAATTATCTGATTTATGTGATTGATTACAAAAAATCATAAAAATTACAGTTCAGACAATTTGTGGTACTTGTTACTCTATGATTACCGATCTTCTTTTTGGGGTTATAGTGTTATTGAGGATTAAAATAGAAAAATACTAAATTACTAAAGGGAACTTCTAAAAATTTTGTTTCTCAAATATTGCGTCCTTAAAAATAAAGGCTTGAGAATATTTTTTGGGTCAAAAAATTAGGTTTTTAGAAGTTCCTCCTAGTATGTTTATTTTATTTTTTTTGACATTCAATTCGTTATCTAACTTTGTTATTTCGCCGTTATTTCGCCAAAATTAACAAAAAAGAGGTGTAGATACTTTAGCCGAAACAGGGACAAGTCGGCTATTACCGACGTGAGGTTTCCGCGAAACATCACCTACCTCGGAATAATTCACGTGAACAATAGATGTAACAGTCTATTTTATTAATGACCACATAATTGAAATCGTCCGCAGATGACGCAGATTTTCGCAGATTATTTTAAAAAGTTTTTTGAAAATAATTTTCTATATTTTTTGTATTTTTTTCGTAATCTATCCGTGAAATTTTTGTTTTTTGATCTTAACCCCGCTAGGGGTGTGAAATGCATAACCGGCGGTTGCGCTTCGCTTAACCTACGGTTATGCACATCTCGTCCCTGCGGGACTAAGAAAACATAAGAGATTAAGGAAATTCCACGAAAATAGAACCAAAAAAAATTATTCCACTGATATATTACTTTTTTTCTTCCTTTTTTTCTTCCTTTGTTTGTTCCGTTGTTTCCTACTCTCAAAAAATAATCCTTAAAAATCCGAGAAGATCGAATCTCTGAGAAAATCGGTAGATGAAAATCTGCGTAAATCTGCGTCATCTGCGGACCAAAATAGACAATTACCAATAGACCACAAAATACCGAAATCACCCGAAAATTTTAACCATTATTAACAACCAGTTTAACAGCCATTTTAACAGCCAGACTGGGAACACTAGGAAAATTCTGTTGAAATATTACCAAAAATCAAATAAATCAAATAAATCAAATAATTTATCCGGTGATGTTATTGTAAAACCTAAACAATTAAATTATGCTATGTACTTCAATTTGTAATCAATTGTTTTGTTTTGATTCTCAGCGTCAATCAACAAAACATTTTTTGGGTGAAAGACCGTTTTATATTACCATGAACGATTAATTACTCTTTTTTGAAGTTTGTAAACATGTTGAATCACGATAAAAGTCATGCGATTTTTTCTGAAGCCCAAAATTTAATTCCGGGCGGAGTGAGCAGTCCGGCGCGGGCGTTTGGTGCGGTAGGTGGTGAACCGATTGTTATTGAACGCGGAGAGGGTGCCTATTTGATTGATGTTGATGGACATCGTTATCTTGATTATGTTCAGTCTTGGGGACCTATGATTTTGGGTCATGCCCATCCGGTTGTTGTTAAAGCGGTTCAGGAGGCATTGCTCAAAGGAACCAGTTTTGGCGCACCAACAGAAGCAGAAAATATACTTGCTAAACTTATTATTGATTTGGTTCCTTCCATTGAAAAAATCAGGTTCGTCAATTCAGGAACCGAAGCCAATATGAGTGCAATTCGTTTGGCACGAGGTTTTACAGGTCGGACAAAAATTGTAAAATTTATCGGTAATTATCATGGACATATTGATGCTTTACTTATTGCGGCTGGAAGTTCGGCGGCAACACTTGGAGTTCCCAACTCACCAGGTGTTACGTCAGGAACTATCGCCGATACAATCTTGTTACCGTACAATGATGTTGACGCCGTTAAAAAAACATTTCAGGAAATCGGTAAAGAAATTGCAGCAGTCATTGTTGAACCGGTTGCCGGAAATATGGGTTGTGTTATTGGCAGTTCAAATTTTTTGTATGAATTACGTCATTTGACTCAAACTTACGGAACGGTTTTAATTTTCGACGAGGTATTGAGTGGTTTTCGTGCAGGAAAAGGCGGTGCCGGGCAACGTTTCTGTATTACGCCGGACATCACAACTCTTGGTAAGGTTATTGGCGGCGGTTTACCGGTTGGTGCGTATGGCGGCAAAACGGAAATCATGGACAACATCTTACCAATTGGAAAAATCTTTCAAGCTGGAACTCTTAGCGGTAATCCTTTGGCAATGGCTGCCGGAATCTCTACAATTCAAACATTACAAGAACTTAAAGCGTTTCCAATTTTAGAACGTAAAATGGCATTACTTGCCGAAGGACTTGAAGATGAAGCCGGATCAGCCGGAATTTCGGTTGCTGTTGAACAAATTGGTTCCATGATGACAATGTTTTTTCTCAACGAACACCAAAACAGTAACGAAAAATATCATGTTAGCAGTACAACATTCAATGGCAGTACGGTGGATCGTTCTACTGCAACCAGTTCGACCGGCGGTTGTTTTGCGAACAAAATTACTGACTGGGAAACCGCTTCCCTGTGTAACACTCAACGTTATGCCGCATTTTTTTGGAATATGTTGGAACGCGGTTTTTATTTTCCGTGCAGCCAGTTTGAAGTATTTTTCATGTCCACCGCCATTACCGAATCAGAAATCCAACAAACAATTGATGCCGCAAAAGAAGTGTTCAAAACATTGTAAAAATTACAGAAAGCATAAAAGAAAATAGATAGAAAATAGTATAGAAATAGATAAAGTAAATGTGTTGTTTGGGAGTTTGCGGTTGGGAATTGTGCAGACGATACACAAACAGCAAAATCAAAATGTGTAACTATCTATTTCCTAGTGTTTCCATGCTGGTTATTAAAATGGTTAAAGATTTTTCGGGTGATTTCGGCATTTTGTGGTTTATTGTTCACGTGAATTATTCCGAAGTTAGGTGATGTTTCGCCGAAAGGTTTTTACCTACGGTTTTTACCTACGATTGCCTACCTTTGGTTTACCTAAATGAACACACCAGCCTGGGATCACTAGGAAAGAATTTACAAAAATTTTTTAAAATTATTTTATTTGAAAGGATTTACTATGAAACGTTTTTTGTATTGTTTGTTTGCGGTTTTGCTCATTACGTTCTTTGCTGTAACAGATCTTTCTGCTCAGATTGGTGAAGTAGTGGGTGGTTTGCGGTTTCAAATAGTTCAACCGGATGGAACTGCACTGAAACCGGGTGATAATAAAGAATACCGTTATAAAAACAAACCGGTTGTTGTTCATGTAACAACAAAGTTGCCGGAAGTTGTTTTTGAGATTTCATCACCGTTTTTTGAAACCGGCGAATTAAGTGTTGGTATTGAAACTCCCGGTCAGAAAAAATTATTGCCGATAACTGTTCAGAAAACAAGTGCCGTGTTCAAATTACCGCGATCTCAGACAACAGTGGATTGGAAAAATTCGACGGCAACTTTCACAACCCCAAAATCACGAAAAGAACTTGTTGTTACTTTGGCGGAATACGGAGCCGCCAATCAATGGAGAGATGTTACATCTATTGTGAATCGTCAACTCTCTGGAGGAGCGTTAAACTTTCAGGGAACGAATCATCTTTTCGGCGGTGATCCGGCACCTGGTGTTGTCAAAAGTCTTGTTCTTAATTACACATTGGACGATGACGAAATTATCACAACTTTCGGCGAAAATACTTGGGTTCGACTACAATATAACCCAAAAGATTATTTTTACCTTTTAACTCCCAAAGGTTCTCCAACCTTCAAATTTGTTGTCCGAACAGAATAATGGGAATCGACAGGTGTTTACGAATTTTCGTTACATTTTCGGTGTTTTAGGTATTAGTATAGATGATTTTGATGTACAATTGGAACTCCTTGAACCGGATATAAATATCCCCAACGAATTTATCATAGTAAAGAATGTCGGTGTTTTCAAGAGACTTCCCAATAATTGGAATGCAGTAATTTTGAATCATTCTGTTCGACAATCCTTAGGAAAAACTTGAGAAATAAAAGTCATTTTTAGCAAAAAATAAATTTCGCCGATTTCTTTCTTTTTCTCGATTTTTTTCTTGATTTTTTTCGATTTAAATGTAAAATGGTTAATATGAATAGAAGTGATAAATATTGGATAGAACAGATTTTTTGATCTTTGACAATTAGGTAATAAACTATAATTATAGTGATATACTCTTTCTACTTTAAAATTCGGTAATTTTTTTTGCGATGTGGAATTTTTCAGTGAGTAGAGTCTGTAACTCATCCTTGTACTTCTTTATATTTTTAAAGAAGTCTAAGCATG
>JAITIZ010000535.1 GCA_031279215.1 Planctomycetaceae bacterium | reverse complement strand
TTAGGAGGAACGCAGGCGTCTCGCCTGCCCTGTTTTTTTACAAAAAATGCCTAAATATGCGGTCGAGACGACCGCGTTCCTTCTAACAATAAATTTTTACATTAGGTTTTTAGAAGTTCCCACACATTTTTTCAAGTCCAAAATGGTATAATGAAAAATACAACTTATCATTTACAAAGTCAAATATTTTTTCTTTTTTACATTCTTTTCTAAGTATTTTCATTGTAAGAATCAACAAAAAAAACAATCAGGTAAAATTTAACGGTGTGTGTAGTAGTTGATAGTGGAGAGATGATAGTGGATAGTGCCGCAAGCGATTTACGATCATTCCGGTTAAAATTTGTGTTATGTGCGGAGGATTAGAATTATGTGGTTGTTACTAAGACAGGTTGGTTACGCAAGAATTATCCTTAATCCTAATAGGCGTCGCGATGTATTGTTTTTACTGCTCTTCCGGAGGGATCAATCATGTTCTTGAAAGCAATATCCCACTCTAACGCAACCGGTGTACTACACGCAACCGAAGGAACCGAAGGAACTGTTCGGGCGGCAGAATCAGAAGGGAATAATTCCGAAAAGATTGTACGATAATAATATTCTTCTTTTGTCATTGGCGGATTGATGGGAAATTGTTTGGAAGCTTTGGCGAACTGTTCATCCGACACTTTTGACGAGGTAAGTGAGCGCAACGTATCGATCCAATTATAACCTACGCCATCTGAGAATTGTTCCTTCTGACGCCACACAACACCTTCAGGAAGATAATCTTCAAACGCTTTTCGCAAAAACCATTTTTCCATTCGGTTTTTCAAACCGCTGAGTTTTGATTCGGGATTCAACCGCATGGCAACATCCATAAATTCTTTGTCAAGAAAAGGAACACGGCCTTCCACTCCCCACGCTGCAAGCGATTTATTGGCACGTAAACAATCATAAAGATGTAATTTATCCAATTTACGTACTGTTTCTTCGTGTAAGGCTTCGGCACTGGGGGCTTTGTGGAAGTACAGATAACCGCCGAAAATTTCATCGGCGCCTTCACCCGAAAGTACCATTTTGATTCCCATAGAACGAATAACCCTTGCTAACAAATACATCGGCGTAGAAGCACGAATCGTGGTTACATCGTAAGTCTCAATGTGGTAAATGACATCACGAAGAGCATCCAAACCTTCTTGAATCGTGAAATGAATTTCATGGTGAACAGTTCCGATATAGTTGGCAACTTTTTGTGCTGCTGCCAAATCAGGAGAACCTTCCAATCCTACCGCAAACGAATGTAAACGAGGCCACCATGCCGGTTGAGAATCATTGGATTCTACACGTCCGGCGGCAAATTTTTTCGCCACGGCTGACACAATTGATGAATCCAAACCGCCGGAAAGCAAAACGCCATAAGGGACATCCGTCATCAATTGCCGTTTCACCGCCAATTCCAACGCCTCACGTAACTCATAAATAGATGATTCATTATGTTCTACTGTTTTGTAGTCCCGCCAATCACGATGGTACCATTGGGTCAACTTACCATCGAGGCTGTACCAATAATGACCCGGCGGAAAGGGTTCAATTCGGCTGCAATACCCTTCCAATGATTTTAATTCGGACGCAACATAAAAAGTTCCCAACTCATCCCAACCCATGTACAACGGAACAATACCAATGTGATCGCGGGCAATTAAATAAGCATCGTTTTCTTCGTCATACAACGCAAATGCAAAAATACCGTTCAAATCTTCCAAAAAATCCACGCCCTTTTCTTGGTACAACGAAAGAATCACTTCACAATCGGATTTTGTTTTGAACTGATACGTATTTGCCTGTTTATCACGAATACTTTGATGGTTATAGATTTCACCGTTGACGGCTAGAACTATTTTGCCGTTATTTGAATAAAGGGGTTGTTTTCCTGATTGCGGATCGACGATTGCCAATCGTTCGTGAGTTAAAATCGATTTCCCGCCGGAGTAAATACCTGACCAATCTGGTCCGCGATGCCGGATTTTCCGTGACATCTCTAATGCTTGAGAGCGTAATTTGTTTACTGGTTCCTTCAACTCGAATATTCCAATGATACCGCACATAAATTTGTTCTAGGTTGAATTTGATCAAATTTGACAGAAAACATTTTAATAGTTACGTTACTGTATTATGTTTCCTGACATTCAAAGACGTGATTTTACACCCAAACCAAATATTTTCAAGACCAAAAAAATTAGTGAATAGTGAATAGTGCCGCAAGCAGATTACTACCCCAGTGGTAATAATCCGCTTGCGGCACTATTAACTATTAACTATTAACTATTAACTCTCTTCCCCCCTATTGACGGAATTTTAAAATATGTTGAAATTAACAAACTTGAAGTTTGTTGGCGGAAACTTTTTAAGACGTTAATGTGTAATTGTTCACGCAAAAGATAAACAAACGTAATCAAACACCCCGCGAAGGGACGTTTGATCATCAACGGCGTGAATGGTTGCCGATTCGTGAATCCGTCCGGCAAATACTTCTTTTCCCCGAGGAGCAACGGGTGATAAATCGTTTAACACTTTCTTGTTATGAAAGGGAAAATTATGTTTGTTAACAGTTTATTTGAATTTTTGGAGGTTTTGTTTGCTGTTTTCTTCGGAAAATTGCTCGGAACACTCCGTTTTGTTGGGTTGATTTCCGACCGGAAAAGTTATGTTAAAATAGGCGGGGGGGGGTATCTGCGTAGTTCAGGTGCTTTTACTCTTGTCGAGCTTCTTGTGGTAATTGCGATTATCGGCGTGTTAATCGCACTTCTGTTGCCTGCCGTCCAAGCCGCTCGCGAAGCCGCAAGACGGATGAAGTGCAGCAACAATCAAAAACAACTCGTACTTGGGTTGCACAACTACCATGATGTTCACCAAGTCTTTCCGCCCGATAATATGGGTCAAAGTTTTCGGGTACCTTTGCTTGATTTTATCGAGCAAACCGGTGTAAGATCACAAATTACTACCGACCATGGAGTAGGGGCGACAGAGCAATACTTTATTGTCCCCGTCTATCTTTGTCCAAGTAATTCTCAGACAAAAGCAACAATGGGAAATCCAACCTACAGTGTAGGAAGAGCTATCTCACACTATTTTGGAATAGCCGGAGCAACCGGAGGACAAGAATCAGAGACTGATACCAATCTTTTTTCATACGAGTACAAGAATATGAAGAAAGATAAAGGACTTGCCGCTGATAATGGTGTCATACGGAGATTTCGCGGAATTACACTTGCAGAAATCACCGATGGAACTTCCAATACATTTGCTGTGAGCGAAATTTCTTGGGATTATTATAAGGGATATCATCCTTGGTATATGGGGAGTGACGGTAATGGACAAATGCTTTACTCCACAAAATCTGTAGGTCGAAAATGGAAATTCAATACTTTCAAAACAATAACCGGAGACGGTACTGATACATCTGATTCCAACAATATCATCAACGATTATTCTCTCAAAACTGACAATGATTCAGAAGTTTACGAGATGGACTTTGCGAAAATAGGTTCCGCAAGTCATTCTTATGGTCCGTTTGGGAGTAATCATCCGGGCGGTTTGATTGGGGGACTTTGCGATGGGTCAGTTCGATTTATCGGAGACGTAATAGCAGATCAACCTCGTGTTGATTACGCAAGTTGTAATGACGGACGTGTAGCAATATTACCATAACTGATTGTTATTTTGGTAACCGTCTGCGTCAATAAATGAAAAGTTCCCATAAGGCAGGCAGCATTTTGTTAAAATGTTGCCTGCCTTTTTTTTACCTAAATTAACACTCCAGGCAGTGAACACTGCGACGGAATTTCAAAATTTCACGGCAAAATTTATAAATTCTACGGACGGTAGTTGAGAGTGGATAGTGGATAGTTGATAGTGGATAGTGCCGCAAGCGGATTACTACCTAAACGGCAATAATTCCGCTTGCGGCACTTTCCACTTTCCACTTTCCACTTTCCACTATCCACTATCCACTTTCCACTTTCCACTATCCACTCTCCACTCTCCACTCTCCACTATCCACTCTTCCCAATAATTCCTAAACGTTCACCGGCATATTTTTTTTCACGAATCGGTTTCCACCACCATTCATTGTCGAGGAACCATTGAATTGTTTTAACAATCCCGGATTCAAATGTTTCTTCGGCATGCCAACCTAGTTCTGTTTCTATCCGGCTCGCATCAATCGCATAACGTAAATCATGCCCGGGACGGTCTTCGACCCATGTAATCAATCGGCTGTAAGAACCTTCGGAACAAGGACGGAGTTTGTCGAGAACATCGCAAATCATTTGTACAACTTCTTTATTTTTACGTTCATTTCGACCGCCGATATTATAGGTTCGTCCGGGAACCCCTCGTGTTGCGGCTAAAACAATCGCCTTGACATGATCTTCAACATAAAGCCAATCACGAATATTCTCGCCCTTTCCATACACCGGCAACTGTTGACCCTCAAGAGCATTCAAAATCATAAGCGGAATTAATTTTTCGGGAAAATGGTAGGGTCCATAATTGTTGGAACAATTGCTGACAATCACCGGTAATCCATAAGAATGAAACCATGCCTTCACCAAATGATCACTGCCCGCCTTACTGGCAGAATAAGGACTTCGCGGGTTGTAAGGAGTTTCTTCGGTGAAGAGTCCTGTTGTGCCGAGAGAACCGTAAACTTCGTCCGTAGAAACATGATGAAAACGAAAATGTGATCTTTTTTCCGAGTTGAGAGTTGACCAATACTTTTGGGCGTTTTCGAGCATGGTGTAAGTCCCCACCAAATTGGTTTGAATAAATTCAGAAGGTTTATCCAAACTACGATCAACATGAGATTCCGCCGCCAAATGGAAAATGATCTCCGGTCCAAAATCGGCAATCGTGCCGGAAATCACCGCACCATCACAAATATCGGCTTTGAGAAAAGAATAGTTCGGATGACCGGCAACTTCACAAAGTGAAGCAAGATTACCCGCATAAGTAAGACGATCAATATTCAAAACCGTCCAACCAAGACGACAAACCAAATAACGAACAACCGCCGAACCAATAAAACCCGCACCGCCCGTAATTATAACTCTCATAGCAAAATCTCCAAATCTTATTAATAGTAATTGAATTGGTATGTTCCATCCTGTTATCAATCGGTTGTAATCTATCCGTAGAATATTTGTTTTTTGATCTTAACCCCGCTAGAGTAGTTAATAGTTAATAGTTAATAGTTAATAGTTAATAGTTAATAGTTAATAGTGTCGCATGCGGATTACTCCCCAAACGGTAATAATTCCGCTTGCGAACTATTAACTATTAACTATTAACTATTAACTATTAACTATCCACTCTCCATTATTAATGAATAGAACCCAAAAAATTATTCCGTGAATATATTACTTGTTTTATTATTTTGCATCAACGGCGAACACCCAAAAATTCCATAACCGGATTCGAGAGATTTTCCGGTAGTTGCGGGAATTTCCATGACGAATTTTTCCCAATTCCATTGTTGTGATATTCTGGTGTTGTTGATTATTTTCTGTATTGCGGAACAGTTGAATCTTGCCGAGTGTGCCGTCAAAAGAATAAAATACGGGCTCGAACTCAACAAACCGGCAATATCAGACAATAATTCAGGTAAATGTTCCGCCAATTTCCACGCCTCGCCTCGAACTCCATGACCGTAACTCGGAGGATCAAGAATAATAGCATCATAATAATGTTTCCGCCGAAGCTCCTTGTGTACAAATTTTCGGACATCATCAACAATAAACCGAATACCAGCCAAACCATTTAATTGTGCATTTCGTTTTGCCCAATCCGTAACATGTTGTGCGGAATCAACATGAACCACCGAAATATTCGGTGCCGCCAATGCCGCCGCCAAAGAACTAGCTCCGGTATATGCAAAAAGATTGAGTACATGAATTGTTTTCGCTGGTTGTTGGGGTATTTCCGACAGAGCCGACGCAATACGTTTCCAATTGGGCTGTTGTTCGGGAAAAACTCCAAGATGACCAAACGGCGTACAACATAATTCCATCGTAATTGCCCGATTGACAATTTTACCATTGATTGTTTCGTTCATTCCTCCAAACGACACCAACCACGGTTTCAATTCTTTTGTCCAATATCCGCGTTCGGAATTTTTGGGCGAAAGTACAAATTGTGTATCGCTTTGTTCCCGCAAAACCGGTTTTTCCAAACAAAAATGTTCTGCTGCCGGACATGGACGGTCAAGAAGATACGAACCAAAACGTTCCAAACGCCGCCCATTGCCAAAATCAAGAAGTTCGTAATTATTCTTCATCAAACAAGACAATGTTTTATAACCATCTATTTGAAATTAAAATCAAAATCGAAATCAAATCGAAATCAAATCGAAATCAAATTGAAATCAAATCGAAATTGAAATTAAATTGGGAACTTCTAAAAACTCATTTTTTTAGGAACGCAGGCGTCTCGCCTGCACTTTTTATAGGCAATGTGCAGTCGAGACGACTGCGTTCCTGATGTTTTTAGAAGTTCCCTACAATGATT